>JAZUEH010000041.1:0-4895 GCA_045640065.1 Bacteroidaceae bacterium | reverse complement strand
TCCTGAAAAAATGATTATCCCACTAAATTTTGACTGAGCCGAAATGTCTATTAGACCTGTATTTACGACTCATGACAAAGCAAGCGGCAGCGGATTCTGATGAATTCACTGCCGCTTTGTTCTGGTGACCCGCTCGGGGTTCGAACCCGAGACCCCATCCTTAAAAGGGATGTGCTCTACCTGCTGAGCTAGCGGGTCTACCTCTAGTGCCGTTAAGCGAGTGCAAAGTTAACCTGCTTGCTTTGAATAGGCAAACAAATGCAGGTTTTTTTTGAATGGGATTACTCCTGAGTACCTATGACAATGAGTCCTTGGTTCTGGCTGACGGTGCCTTTCACATTGAGGCACTTTTCACGTTCTGTTGCTGTCACAAATGTCTCGCCACCGTTGACAGTCAGGTTCCCTGCCGAGTATATGCCGGTTTTGGCCGCACATACGTAGACTGATGCTGATTTGCCAATCTCTATATTTGAACCGGAGATGGCACGTGCTTTTGCAGTGTCATCGGTCTCATTCAGATTCTGGGCGGTATTCCATGCGTAGATGGTTGAAGCGGAAATGCTTATGCCGTAATCGGATTTCAGGCACTTGCTGCCCAGACCTCCTGACTTGAGCATGCTCACGGCTCCCGATGTGTGCAGAATCCTGCCGGTCACGTTGATGGCGTGTCCCCTTGTGCCTTCAGTCTCAATGCGCTGGAATCCTCCGCGGATGTCAAGGTATGCTGAATCCGGTTTCTCGTAATTGACTTTGATTCCGTTATCTCCACTATTGATAATGAGCTGTCCGGCATAGATTTCGGCGTGTCCCTGACGGACTTGGATGCCGTCACCTTTAGCACTGACGCTGATATTGCCTCCGTACATCATGAACTTCTCCTTGGCGTTGATTCCGTCAAAGTCCGATGTCACGTTGATATTGCCGACGCCACTGCGTATTCTGATGTAATCGTCACTGCATATGCCGTGACCGCCTGCTGAAATGACTGACAGACTGCCGGTGCCGCTTATGATCAGCTGGCCCTCGCTGAAAAGCGCAGCCTTGCGGTCCTGATCGGCAACAATGTCGTATGTCTTTCCATCCTTCAGAGTATTGCTTTTGCCTGCAGCCAGTTTCAGATAGATGGTCTTGCCTGACTGGATATTGATGGCTGGCCCCTTTGGATTTGCTATGCTGACCCCATTCAGTTGGATGTGGCATTTCTTGCTGTCCTCGCCCATGTCGGCAAGGGTAAAGGAACCGTTATCGGTGCTGCCGCTCAGATTGAACTGTATGTGCCCCTTAGTGCATTTTGCTGTAATGTGGGCTCCGTTTCTGGTGATGGTCACATTCTTTGGAAGACTGGCCGGTATGGTTGCCGAATTTCCGGAAAATACTATGGATATGCTCTTTTCGTAGGCATAGTTTTCCAGATAGTCATTGAAGAATTCATCTCCGTCCTTGAAGTTCTTGTATGACGGTTCCTGGACTTCGGAGTATTGGGGAATGTTCTGCGATGCAAATGCCTCCGAAACCATCTCATCGGCATGAGGCATGGCTTTGACCTTCCCTGCATTTTTGACAAACAGAATACTGTCCAGAGTCGATGTGGCGAAACTTGCCTTACGGCCGTCGTTCAGTTCAAAGTCCAGCACTTTTGCTCCGGACTGGAATGAGGCATTGCCCAGATTTCCGGCAGCCACAAAGAACGGGGTTGTATATTTCTGATAGAATACGGCGTCCTTGCTCTGAGCCGATGCACTTCCACCGGACAGGAACAGACCTGCAACTGCCATGAACGCAGCTGCTGTTGGCATACTACGTTTCATTACAATACAATTTTGACGGTTTTGCTGCCCAGCCTGAGCAGATATACTCCTTTAGCAAGTCCCGATAGGTCAATCTCCTGAGAGTCTGTGGTGATGGATTTTTCCAGAACGGCCTTTCCGCTCAGGTTGAAGATTGAGAGCGTCTCGCCTTTTGAGTCGCGTACCACAGCCATCAGATTCTGGACGGAGTATTCCAGCTTTCCGTCAATGGCTTTGACTGGCGCTACCTGTGTGGCCTGACCGAAACGCAGCTTCCCTATGCTTGAGTTTGAATATGACTGTGATTTGCCGTCATCGGAGGTGACGGTTATGCTGTCATCCGAAAATGACAGTTTGCTGAGGTTTCCGACCTCAACGCTCTGACCGTCCTTCTTGTCGATGGTCATGTCCTGGGCGACTATTGGACCGGATATTGCGAGTAATAATATTGCGAGTAAAGTTTTCTTCATAGGCGTGAAATGTGTTGAACCCTCAAAGATATCAAAAATAGATCAGAAACTGTACTTGTATGACAAACTAATTGCACTGCCGGATGCCTCATCGTCCGATGCCTTGTCCTGCCAGATGTATGCTGCCTCAAGTGACTGCTGTTTCGTTATTTTCCATTCAATTCCTCCAGTCAGACGTATCTTGTCAAGTGCAAGGCTGTCTGCGGCATTGTTGAAGATGTCAATTCCGCAGAACGGATCCAACTTGCAGCTTCTTATGTCGTAGTCCAGTTGGAATGAAGTCCTGAGCATGTGCTTGCGCTGAATGTCCTTTGTCTTTGTGTCGCTTGACTTGAGGCCGATGACAAAGTCCTGTGCATCGTCGTCCCACATGGAACGGTACTTGTCACGGTCAACCTGAATGCTGTCAGACCAGGTGAACTGGTAGCGTTCCTTCAGTGAGACAGTGAACCGCCCAAGTTCCTTCTTTGCGGAAAGCTGTACCGAAAATCTGTGACGGTTACGCCAGTAAGGATATATGTAGTTGTACTTCAAGCCGTTCTCCCTGTAGTATTCGGGGTCAAGGCCGTCGGCAATCCCGTCTTCAACATCGCCCTGATAAGTGGTTTCAGCGGGGGCATACAGATTCGTGAACTTGTACGCTGCTCCAATGCGTCCCGAGAAGGACTTGTCCTGACTGCGCCACAGTCTCTTGCTTATGTCTGCAGAAATTGAACGGCTGTCGGTCCTGCTTCCCTGCAGACGGTACTCCGCCTCGATGCCAAGGTCGAGTCCCTTGCCAAGACCCTTTTCAACACCTGCCGAAGTCCATATGCCAAGTCCGTCGTTCTGGGCTGTTCCTGGCATCGGGACCTGTGCCAGCATTATTGCCAGCATTGCTGCGGTCAGTCTTTTCATCTCATCTTGCCTGTTTTGGTTACGCTGTCAATGGTGCCGAACTCATCCATGATGGGCTCATAGTATATCTTCACTATGGCTGAATCCTTGAGGAAATCAACGTTTCCGACTTCAATGCGGATTATGTTCAGTCCCAGACGCTTTTCAAGATCGGCCTTCAGTTCATCTTCCTTTCCGTGGGCGATGAGTTTCACGTTGTCATATTTGACAAGCTTGCTGGGCACATGTTTCATCCATTTCGTGTTCTCACAGATGGCAAGGGCTACAATGAAGATCAGGTTCGTGCCTATGAGCTCGAAGTAGCTGATGCTTGTGGCAAGTCCGTTGATGGCTGCAACCGCAATGATGATGAACATGTATGTCATTTCGCGGATGGGTACCTGCTCGGTACGGTACTTGATGATGCCGAAAATGGCGAACAGACCCAAGGCGAATCCAATTTTGAGCTTGACTCCTCCCATAAGATAGATGAGCAGGAAAATGCTCAATCCTATCAGGGAAAATGTGAAGTAATAGTCACGTCTCTTGGCCTTTGGATAATAGAATGCGTGGACTATGATTCCAACTGTGACAATGTTGATGAGCAGTCTCAACGCCAGTTCCCACACACTGGACCATACGGGCCAGAATGGCGTGGTTCCCAGACTCGCCAGAATTCCGTCAGTTTCCTCACCGAACAGTTCGGCTTCTTCCTGGGCCGATGCCACCAGCTGTCCTATTCCAGCGGACAGGGCTGTCAGATTAAGTGTCATATAGATGTGATTTTTTCGATTTTACGTAATTTGGTTTTGAAATTTCCGCACTTTATTCCGGGTGTCGTGAGTGCCATGCCTATGCAGTACTTGCTGAAACCGCTGGGATGTATGCGCAGTTCACGGAAAATATCCATGATGGGCGATGGGGTGTTGCCATCACGTTTCACCTCAAGGACAACCAGACGATTCATGTCGCGGTCAATTCCGGATTCCATGTTGTGGAATCTGAGCATGCTGTCAATGGTCAGTCTTTCTGTACGTCCGCGGTTGACCAGCGTGATCCGTTTGAAATGGTTGCGTATCTTTGGGGAAAGTTCATCAAGGCCTATGCCGTAAATTGAATATTGAGCCAGAAAATCAGCCGCCTGTGGGGTGTTCCATTGATTGCAGTCCTCTATCTGGAAACGTTTCTTTTTGGTACGTCCGTGGTTGTTTTTGGTCTTGACTTCAAAAAAGTCCAGATTGCTGTCCACATAGCTGCGTATTCTCACCTTCTGCCTGTTCAGACGGCGGTTGTGGTGGTTCAGATACATTGTGAGCTGGTCATCGTCCAGATACAGGGTACTGTAGTTTGCCATGCGTGTGCCGTCGGTCTCCTGGACAAGGTAGTCCTGCCTGACCATGTCAAGCAACAGTTCAAGCTGGTCCTCACTGGCAAGAAACTTGCTGTCAATCCGGTTCATGAGCCGGATTGATGACATTTCCTCTAGCGTGATTGGTTCTAGCCTGTCAAGAAGCGGGCGGAAGTCTTTTGGCATGAATTCTACTTACAAATCGGACTCACTCTGCAAATGTAATGGAAAATAATGGCTTCAACTAATCAAAATACAATAAACGCATGCAATTATTATATGAAAATGTCTATCTTCGCAGAAAAGGAATCAATATCAGAACAATATGCTTGATGTAAAGAAATGCCTGGATGATGCACAGGAAATGATGGAAATGGCCATAATGCATCTTGAAGACGAATTCGCACATATCCG
>JAZUEH010000040.1:0-27385 GCA_045640065.1 Bacteroidaceae bacterium | reverse complement strand
TTCGTCAACCAGCAGAGGAATGGTGTTTTCAGGATCGGCCTTGCTCATGATTGCCAGATGCTTCTGGATTACCGGCTCAATGCCAAGGCACTTGCCAAGACACCAGTAGTAGTCATCCTCATCAAAGCCAAGAGCCGGTTTTTTTGCTCCTACCCAACCGGAAACGGTATAATAGTGCAGGGAAACGGCATTGGCCATGGAACCTATACGGTCCATGAGAACCTCGGTCCATTCGTAGTCATAGTCAGATGCACCGCTGGCAATCTTGTACAGACTTGTACCGTTGAAATCGCGGCAATAGGTCTGATAGCGGCGGAATATGTCTGAATAGTATTCAGGACGCATGTTGCCTCCACAGCCCCATGCCTCATTTCCTATACCGATGTATTTGACGTGCCAAGGTTCCTTGCGGCCGTTCTTTTCACGTATCTTGGCTTGAGGACCGTTTTCAGCATTCATGTACTCGATCCACTGTGCAGCCTCCTGAACCGAACCGCTACCCACATTCAGGGAGATATAAGGTTCGCAGCCCAGCATTTCGCACAGATTAAGGAACTCGTGAGTTCCGAAACTGTTGTCCTCAACAATGCCGCCCCAGTTGTTATTCACCATAACAGGACGGTTCTCTTTTGGTCCTATGCCATCCTGCCAGTGATATTCATCGGCATAACAGCCACCCGGCCAGCGCATTACAGGAACTTCAAGATCCTTAAGTGCATTGAACACATCGGTACGGTATCCCTTGATGTTTGGAATCTTTGATTCGGGACCTACCCACAGACCGCCATAGATGCATGTTCCCAGATGTTCCGAGAACTGTCCGTAGATATTCTTGTTGATTGTTGCACCCGGCTGGTCTGCATTTACGGTAACTTTTACCGGATCAGACTTGGCACCTGCGGCCATGGCTACTGTAAGCGCAATGGCGGAGAGAAGGATTTTCTTCATAAGATATTGTTGTATTAATTGGTTTCCAGGTCTCAAAGATAGGAAAAAAGCCTTTGTAAAAAAATCCCAATTGAGTAATTTTGCCCTCCGTTGTACAAATCCCCGATGGAACACAAGACACACAAAACACATAAGTTACTTGTTGCACTGATACTGCTGCTGGCCATAGGCGTATGTGCAGCAGCTGTCATGTACCACATTCTTACCCGCCCTGTCACAAAAGACAAGGACCTGACATTGTTCCTGTACCCCGATGCCACAGCCGACAGCATCATTTCAATAATCAGCGAATCCGACTCCACAGCCAGCACCCTGGGACTCAGCCTATGGCTCAAATACCTCAAGTACGACAGCAATCCACGCAGCGGATGCTACACGGTCACGTCCATGGCATCGGCACGCAAGGTGGCCGGAATTCTGAAGGGAGGCATGCAGACGCCTGTCAACATTACTGTCCGCAGCTGCCGGAACAACGCCCAGATGGCACGCACGCTGGCCTCACAGCTCATGACCGATTCCACCGGGATTGCCACACTTCTGAATAGCAGGGAATTCCTTGACAGTCTTGGATATACTCCGGCAACCGTGTTCTGCATGATCATTCCCAACACCTATCAGGTATATTGGAATGTCAGCCCGAAGACACTTCTGGAACGGCTCGCCAAGGAAAGCTCAAATTTCTGGACTGATGAACGCAAACGTAAGGCCGAAGCAATAGGACTCAGTTCGCAGCAGATCATGACTCTGGCATCAATCATAGAAGAGGAGACCTCCATGAGTGACGAATTGCCAAAGGTGGCAGGGCTATACATGAACCGTCTCAAGAAAGGCATGCCCCTCCAGGCTGACCCAACCGTTATTTTCGCACTTGGAGGCGAACGTCCCAAACGTGTGCTGCAGGCACATCTGGAGGTTGATTCCCCATATAACACCTACAAGAATCCCGGTCTTCCACCGGCCCCGATACGCTTTGTCAACCCACAGAGCATTGATGCCGTGCTGAACTACAGCAGTCACTCATACCTGTACATGTGTGCCAAGGAGGATTTCTCGGGCTACCACAACTTTGCCACGACCTACTCTCAGCACATGGAAAATGCCCGCCGTTACCAGCGGGCACTCAATCAGCGCGGCATAATGAAATGATCAGAGTGTGAGTATCATCTCACGGAACTGGTCGAATATGGGCATGTGTCCAAGCGCATTGTCAAAGAACAGTGTACGCAGCAGGAAATAAGGCTGCATTTCATGACACAGTTCCTTGTCCGACTTGGCATCGGGTCCGAAATATGCCGGTTTGTAGTATTCCCAGAAACGTCTTGTGGTCTCTCCATTTATGTGGAAATCCTGCACGCGGCGTTCCTCATCGGCATAGAATGCGGTAAAGTACAGCATGGTTGTGTCAAAATGAGGATTTCCGTAACAGAAGGCACCCAAATCAATGAAATAGTCATTCTGTCCGTCTGTAATGACATTACCGTAGTGGAAATCACCATGAAGCAAGGTATGGGTCTCCTGCTTAATGGCTATGTCAAGTGCAGTTTCAAGTTCCTGACGCATGCTGCCCTGAATGTAGGCAAGACGGTCAAGCATACGGGCAAAAGCATCGGTCTGACATGGGATGCGGCAGTCTGTTGCAGGTGTGGCATGCAGTTTCCTTGCCATCCCAGCCAGACGTCTGGCCATATCGGGCAGACAGTCGGGGTTGGCCGCAATCGCACTGCAGAATGACTTCTTGTTCAGGATACGCTGGAAGATAATGCCAAGACGGTTCCCCACCTGCACCAGTTCACCTGGTTTCGGGCACGGAACTCCATTTTCAGAAGCTATTCTGGAAATCTCCACTTCACCGATGATTTCGTCTCTGTTGATCTGCTCGGTGAACAGTTTCAGCATCATTGACGAATCGGTCCTGTGGTTATAGCTTTCGCCCTGGGCTCCGCCACCGCTCAGTACCCAGTCGTCAAGTGTAATCTGCCTGATATCCATAATCATCGTGCTAATGGATTACCCAATCCGGAATTCTCGGCATCATTCTCGTCCAGCTTGAAGATCATGAACTGCTGGTTGTCCTTGGTCAGCGGCTTCCACTGTCCGCCCTTTGCACCGTTAGGATCACCGTACTTGGCAAAGTTGGACCATGCGGTAAGCATCTTCTCGGACAGGTCCCAGTCGCCCTGGGTCCATGGACGCCAACAGTGCTTCAGCGACTTGAACACGAACCAGAGATCCGATGAATGGAATGCTCCGCGCAGCTGACGGGTGATCTCGGGATGCTTGCCGTCATCTGGCAGAGGACGTGCGAACTGATAGGCCCATGCCTTGCCGCCCATTTCCTCACGGTTCAGGCAGAAGTCCACAATCTGCTGTCCCATATTGCCGGCATCGTTCAGTGTATAACCTATCAGATACGGAACCTTGGCAAGAGAATTGTCAAGACATGCGTCATCGAATGACTCAGGCAGAGTATAACCGTCAATGTACGGAGATATTGGGCTCTGGCTAAGAGTGCTACGCTTTCCAGTAACCTGTGTGTAGATGGTTGCCAGTGCGAATATTGTCTCGGTCGATGCGTTGCGCATCTGGCTCAAGGTCTTGAGGTTTGCCCAATCGGTCACTTCCTTGATTGACTCTTCGGCCTGTGCCAGAGTGGTCATTCCCTGCTGCATGCCGCCGAAACCGCCCATTGCAGGACGTGCCTGTGCACCGCCTGCTGCGGGAGCTGCAGCCTGCTGGGGACGCGGCTTTACCAGTCCGCTTCCGCTCATGATGACGGCCTTGTTGAAGAGTCCTTCGGTAAGAGGCGACGAGCACAGGAACTTGACGCTGCGTGAGCCGGCGCTCTGTCCGAAAATCATCACGTTATCCGGGTCACCGCCAAACTGGGCTATGTTCTTCTTGACCCACTTCATTGCCTCAATCTGGTCCAGCATGCCCCAATTACCGGTAGCATGTTCAGGATCCTCGGCTGAAAGCAGTGGATGGGCAAAGAAGCCGAAAGGACCTACGCGATAATTGAACGAAACCAGAACCACGTCCTTGTTTGCCCATTCCTGACCGTCGAACTCGGGTTCCGAGCCCCAACCCTCACGCATTCCGCCTCCGAAAATCCAGATGGCAACAGGCAGTTTGGCATCGGTCTGTCCGGGTTTCTTGGTCCATACGTTCAGATACAGGCAGTCCTCGCTGTAAGGTGCCTCATCGCCGTAACCCCACTCTGACGGATAACCACCGGTATAATGTGCGGCCTGGAATGGCGGATGTCCGAATGTGTCACATATCTTGACTCCCTCCCAGGGAATTACCGGCTGGGGAGCCTTCCAGCGGTTCTGGCCTGTAGGAGGCGCAGCGAAAGGAATGCCGCGGAACACGGTCACGCCCTTGATATCGGTTGAAACACCCTGAACCTTACCTCCTTCGATGGACAGCACAGGATTGTTGTCGGCAGCACCGGCACACACGGTTACCAGCAATCCTGCCAAAGCAATAAACAGTTTTCTCATAACTTTCAATTGTTTAGTCTGCCGTAAATATACAAATTCTTCTTATTATTTCATTCTTTCCATCACTTCCTTACCGGCACCGGTTCCCTTGTACTTGCTGCGTACGGTATTGAAGCTGTATCGGAGCGATGCGCATATTCTGCGGTTGTCCATTCTATTGGTCTGTCTGAATGTGTGATATCCCATGTCTGAACGGACATCATAATTGGCAAGTCCCAGAAGGTCCTTTCCTTCAAGTTTCAGGACCAAGGACCCGTCCTTGAAGAACTTCTTCTGAATTGAAGCACTCAAATCCATATACTCGTTTTCGACATATGCATTCTCCATGTCTCCACGGCTGTGGTATTCAAAGCCAAGGTCGGCCTGCCATGAAGCAGGCAGCAGCAGAGAATTGTTCAGTTGCAGGATAAAAAACGGATGGTCACTGAATGACAGATGATAATCTTCATCAATGTCATATTCAAGCCACTGCTGTTGTATTCCACCGGTCCAGTTCATAACCCATATGCCGGCAATGGTGGGAGCCGCATTCAGATAAACCACAAGTTGACGGAACGGGGTTTCCAGATTCTTTGGTGATACCACAACGGCACCTTCGGTATAGAATGGTGAACTCAATTCAACCGGCGTTGACCACGACATTATAGGATTGTCGACCCGACTGTATTCACCGACCAATGTAAACACCTTGAAATTCAGAGTGGCATTCAGACTTTGGACAATCTGGCTCTGAAGCTGGGAATTGCCCGACTGCAGAGTAAAACGGCTGTTGTAGCGCACAGCATCACTTAGCTGCGCGAATGCCGGACGGACAGTACGATTGCTGTATGACAGAGCCGCATACACGGGACCTGTCATGCCGGAAACCGCCAATGACGGGAACAGATTGTCATACTTGCGCTTATAATCTCCTATATGATCCACGGCATCGACATATTTAAAGGAGACGTGCTCGTAACGGAGTCCTGCACTCACGCTGTACTTCTTGAACAGCGCGAATCCGTACTGGGCGAAAGCGGCCACATTGTCCTCATACACATCGGTCTGAGTTGAACTTTCAATAGCCGATGCTCCTTTAATGAAATAATCGGTATAACTGTATGACGATGTGGATTCTCCTCCCACTTCCAGCAGCCCGCTGCCCAAAGCATGCGAAAGAACCAGTTTGGAGGCGAGCAGACGGTTCTTGTCCAGGCTCTTGGTCTGAACGTTTGAAATACGGCCTTTGATGTCGGTTTCATCGGTATTCGTCAACTGGCCCTCATCCTTCATGAAGAAGTCGGCATTGAAATCTATCCCGAGCCCTTTGACATTGCCGCTGTAATATAGATTACCATCCATGCTGACAGGGGGGTCATCCATCTTATATTGTCCCTTGGCTATCACACTGTCAAGCAAGAGGTCTGTATTCTCAACAGTGTTTATCCGATGCAGGGATTCTCCCAGTTCCTCTTCCTGGTCGGCACGGATTCCCCTCCTGTTCTCAATTCTCAGTCCGAAGGAATGGTTTTCGCTGATCTGCCAGTTAAATCCACCATTGATTCCGTATCCTGCATAGTCTACATTGTTCTTGACATATCCATGCTGCATGAAATGTTCATTTCCCTTTGATTCCTGGTAGATCTTACTGTCCTGAATATCTTCATATGTAAAGAAGTTTCCACCGGCAAAGACATCAACAGGACCGCGACGATAGTTTAAATTCAGATTTCCGTCCCAATTGGAATGGTCTGAATAATCCAACGACTGTGCGTCACTCAAACTGGCATCGAAGCCAAGGCCTTCTCCCTGACGTTTCAGTGTTCTGATAATGACCACAGAACCGATCGAAGCGTCATATTTCGCTCCTGGATTGTTCATGACCTCAACGCTTTTAATATACTTGCTTTCCAGACGGTCAAGTTCTGTAATGTCGCGCACCTTACGGCCGTTGATATAGACCAGCGGAGTACCCTTGCCTATCACTTCCAGACCATCGCGTCCCTTCATCATACCAGGAATTCTGGCAAGTGCCTCCTTGGCAGTACCGATGTCGGAAAGAACCGTACCTTCCACCTTGGTTTCTATACCCTGAGGGGTTAGAGTCGTTTTTGGCAAGGTTGCACGAATCTCCACTTCACCCAAAACATTGCTGGCAGGCATCAGCTGGACCTTCACATAGTTTTCTGCAGTGACGATCCGAGTATCATAGCCTACCATTGAAATTTTGACTGCGCCCGATGCAGGTGTTGCAGCAATAGTGAAATTACCATCAGCATCACTGATTGTTCCGTCAATGAATGAGGAGTCGGGCAATGATATCAGAACAACATTGGCAAACGGCAGTGCCTGACCGTTTTCATCAACGACATTTCCCTTGATATCAGGGAAGGCAGCCATTGCCACCAGACTTGAGGCCGTACTCATTACAACAGCCAGAAAAGATTTCAATTTCATAAATGCGATTTCAGTTTACTACATTAAGCGGACAGCCGTCCAGATAGGCGGCAATATTCTCAATACATATTCTTACCAGTCTTTCTCTAGCTTCAATGCTTGTCCAAGCTATATGTGGAGTCAGATAGCAGTTCTGTTCCATCACGAGCCGATTGTCAGGAAGAGCCGGCTCTACAGACAGCACATCAGCCCCATAGGCGGCAATGTGTCCATTATGCAGAGCATCGGCAAGATCATTCTCATTGACAAGCTGCCCACGCCCGGTATTGATAAGAATTGCACTGTTCTTCATCTGGGCAATAGTCTCACTGTTAATCATTTCCCTTGTATTGTCGGTAAGAGGACAGTGTAGGCTGACAATATCGCTTTCCTTCAACAGCGTTTCCAATGCGGTGGCAGTCACGCCTTCCGGCAGCACAGACTGAGGTTTAGACGTCAAGGCAAGCACCTTCATTCCGAATGCAAGTGCAACCCCTGCCATCTTCATGCCTATATTCCCCAGACCGACTATACCGATAGTCATCCCTGCCAGTTCGTGGAACTGGAAATCGGAATAACAGAACAAGGGACTGCGGCTCCATCGGCCTTCACGGTTCATGACAGCATAATGGTCAACACGATTGAGAATATTGAGAATGTGAGCCCATGCCATCTGAACAACGCTGTCTGTACTGTATGACGGAATGTTTGTAACCATAATTCCACGGTCAGCAGCAGCCTTGACGTCAACCACATTATACCCGGTAGCCAGCACTCCTATGTAACGCAAATCCGGCAGAGAGTCCATCATAGAGGCCGATATCACAACCTTGTTTGTCAGTACCATCTGGGCCCCACGCATACGTTCGACAGCCAGACATGAAGGCGTATCGCCGTAATAATCGACATCCGTCACACGATCGTCATCTATATATTGCTCCCATGCCAGTTGGGGAATGATGGTTTCCCCATCAAGAATAACTAATTTCATGTTGCAAATATAGGTAGAAAAAAGACCGCGACACCCATTTTGGGCATCGCGGCCGAAATTATTTTCCTGTCATTCCAATTACTGGATCATGAACTTCTTTCCACCTACGATATACAGTCCCTTAGGCAGTTCCCTGACCTGATCGTAGCTGACGCCTTCCAATATCTTCTGTCCGGCCAGATTGAAGACATCAAGATCAGTCTGAGGCATGTCAATCCATGTAGGATCATCATCCCGCTGCGGAGTGTCAACATCGGTACGCAGCAGAGCCCAGCGCTGATATGTCTTTCGGACTTCTATATATGCCGGATGTGGAGTGTTGTCGCCGAAGAACAGCAGAGGTCCGGTACCTTCACTGCCGTCAAGCCATGAATTGTTATCATTCACGCCCCAAACCATGAATGTCGGGCAGTTATCATAACGTATCATGATATCTGCAATGGCAGCATACTTCTCAGCCTGAGTTTGGAGTTCAGCATCGGAAATAGGTCTTGTACATACAGTATTGTCACCCTGCTTGCCGGTCTCGCCGCCAGGCATGTCCATCTCAGTGATGATACAGTTCAAACCTATGGCACGGAACTGCTTCACAGTCTCCTCAATCTGTGCCGGCTGGAGTCCGCTGACAGATGTATGCATCTGCATGCCTACGCCATCAATCGGGATACCGGCATCCTTAAGTCTCTTTGCCAGATTATACATGGCATGAGTCTTGCCGTTCTCGTAATGGCCACCGCCCCAATGTCCGATATTGTAATCATTAATGTACAGTTTGGCATCGGGATCAGCCTGATGGGCCCATACAAACGCAGAATCAATATAGGAGTCATCTCCGAAGCCTTGATACCAGACCGACCATGTACGTGTCTGATAGCCGTCACCTACGGCACGTCCATTATTCTCTTCAAGACACTCGTTCACCACATCCCATTCGGCAATCTGGCCTTTCCAGTGACCGACCACATTATATATATGGTTCTTGAGAATGCCTTCCCAGTCCTTGCGGCTGCCCTTGAAATTGCTTACCCAGTCAGGATTCTGGCCATGCCATGTAAGCGTGTGGCCACGAACCTTCATATTATTCTGTTTGGCAAGATTCACTATTGTCTGACCTCCACCATAGTTGAACTGATTGCGGTTAGGCTCTGTAGCATCGAACTTCATTTCGTTCTCACATACAAGCGTATTGTAGTTGTTTGCGGCCATGCTTGAAAGACCGCTTGCGCCCCACTGGCTCAGACAGGTTCCGAAATTCTTACCCATCATATCTGCCCAATAGCGTATGGTCTTAGTCTTATCGGCAAAAGTAGGATCATAGGTAGCGCCAACAAAAGTCAGGTCATCAACGTAATAATCAGCACCTTCTGCATCAAAACCTATACGGAATGAAGTTTTCAGCGATGCCTTTTCCAGTTTAAGTGCAAATGACTCGTCATACCATCTTCCATAATTAGATATTTTTGTTTTAGGAGCGGCATTATATGCAGGACTGTCGTTCCACTTTATCGCAAACTTTGAAGCATCATTCAATGCCGTACCCGATGTAAACATCATTCTGGCAGAAAAAGAAGAGAATTTCTTCAGAAGATTGGTAACCTTCATTCCATCAGGATTTTCAAGCTCAACATAGCCTGGAGCACTTGAGACAATGTGCAGCACCTTATTGGATGAGTTTCTGGGATCCTTCTCGACAGTAGCGGTAGCACCGGCAACAGTTTCCGACGACTTACCGTCAATATAGACAGGCAGAACCGTTCCCACAGCATAATCCTCAAAATCATAGGCAACGTAATTGTCTATTGTCTTGTTGATTTCAGGAAACAAACGCTCGGCTGCTTCCTTTTCCTGAGCCATTATCTCATTGCGTTTTGCCAGTTCCGCCTGGAAAATGGAATCCTGATAAGCCTTTTCACGTGCCTCTTCAACTTTATCAAAAGCATCGGCAGAAGCCAGGAAACAGATATTGTCAATGCAGTAGTCAGCACCGGCTGCAACAAGTCCCAGTTTCATCTGGAGATTCATGGTACTTTGAGTCAGTTTCAACGGTGAGAACTTTTTCGATGACCAGACACCTGCAGTATATGAAACATCCTTGGAATCCTTATATGCCTGATACTTGTTACCTGTACCGAAATACAAGGCGAATCTGGTTAGAGAAGCGGCCTCATTTCCTGACATGATGTCAATGGAGACAATCGGATATTTCTTTATGACCATATTGGCCTTCATTCCGTCAGGATTGTCAAAGAGAACATATCCGGGAGCTGACCCCGTAATCACATGAAGGACCTTGTCTGTCGTTGAGCCATCCTTGAGTTCAACCGTTGCACTGGCATCCTCAAGCACATCACCGTTTTCAGCAAGGACCTGGAATGTCGTACCAGTCTCAAGATCGTCAAAGCGATATGCCCATTTATAGAAATCGTCTGTTGTAAAAGCCGATGACACAAGCGGGAATACCGTCAGCAAAGAAAGGAGTAGAGTTTTCTTCATAAGCTATCTGATAAATTGGTTGTCAAAAAAAATGCCGCGCCGGTGATGCGATGAGAACTCCAGGTAAAAGGATTTGAGTGCCCGGTTTCCTTTGTAATCCACCGACCGAAGGTTACCCCGCTGAAACGGAGCGTGGCCCGCCATTGGAAACCGAAGCGTACCCGGCATTCTTGTTTAATTGATGAGTCTCCCAATCAAACCGGCTCGGCAGGTGTAAAGATAGAATAAAAAAAACGGGCCTGGAAATTTCCCGGCCCGTTTTTTATATGGTTCAGATAAAATTTACTTCACCTTTGCTACGATAGCCTTGAATGCCTCAGGATTATTCATAGCCAGGTCAGCAAGAACCTTGCGGTTGATTTCAATACCTGCCTTATGAATGGCACCCATGAGCTGTGAGTAGTTCATACCCTCAAGACGAGCGGCTGCGTTGATACGCTGAATCCAAAGTGCACGGAAATCTCTCTTCTTGTTCTTGCGGTCGCGATATGCGTACTGGAGACCCTTTTCCCATGTATTCTTGGCAACGGTCCAGACGTTCTTTCTTGCACCGAAGTAACCTCTGGTCAGACCTAAAATTTTCTTTCTCTTTGCTCTTGAAGCAACGTGATTTACTGATCTCGGCATAGTTTTTTCTTTTTTGACTTAAATTTTTCGGGAGTTGATTATCTCATGCAGAGAAGGTCCTTAACCTGCTTCGAATTGGCCTGGTCAAGAATTGCAAAGTGGTCAAGATTTCTCTTTCTTTTCTTTGACTTCTTGGTCAGAATGTGGCTGTGATAAGCATGCTTTCTCTTGATTTTGCCCGATCCGGTAAGAGCGAATCTTTTTTTGGAACCGGAATTAGTCTTTTGTTTCAACATTGTTATTAAAATTTTGTTTGTTATTTAATCCTTGGCGCACCATGCCGGGCGCTTTCGGAACTTATTCGTTATCCTGTTTTGGAGTTTCCTGTTTCGGCGCCTCCTTCTTTGCTCCAGATGCCTTCTTCGGCGAAATGAAGATCGTCATTCTCTTTCCCTCAAGGATTGGAGCCTGTTCCTGCTTGCCGTACTCTTCAAGATCCTTGCTGAAGCGTGCCAGAAGCGTTTCACCCTGCTCCTTGAAAAGGATTGAACGTCCGCGGAAGAAAACATAAGCCTTCACCTTGTCACCGTCCTTAAGGAACTCAATGGCGTGCTTCAGCTTGAAATTGTAGTCGTGGTCATCGGTCTGAGGGCCGAAACGTATTTCCTTGACATCAATCTTGACCTGCTTGGCCTTGGCTTCCTTCTGCTTTTTCTTAAGCTGGTACAGGAACTTGGAAAAGTCAACGATTCTGCATACTGGAGGAACTGCCGTTGGTGAAATCATTACCAGATCAAGTTCCATCTCGTCAGCCAGACGCAATGCCTCGCGCAACGGAACGACCTTAGGCTCGATACCGTCACCGACGATACGCACCTCACGAGCACGGATCTGCTCGTTTACCTGATACTGGTCACTCAAATTGTCCTTCTTCATTCAGAATAATTGATATGGTTTTTTCCTAGGCGGGCGCAAAATTACCATTTATTTATCATAGAATTGACTTCATCGGCAATTTTTTTACCAAAGTCGTCAATTTTCATGTTTCCAAGGTTCTCAGCACCCTGCTTGCGGACGTTGACTTCGCCCATTTCGGCTTCCTTTTCGCCTACCACAAGCATGTAAGGAACGTGCTTGACCTCATTGTCGCGGATCTTGCGTCCTATCTTCTCATTACGGTCATCGACGAAACCGCGGACCTCGTACTTGTCCTCCAGTTCCTTCTGCACACGGTATGCGTAGTCGTTGGCCTTTTCAGAAATTGGCAGGATGGCAACCTGATCAGGAATAAGCCACAGCGGGAACTTGCCGGCGGTATGCTCAATGAGCACAGCGACAAAACGTTCCATCGAACCGAACGGGGCACGGTGGATCATGACCGGACGTTCCTTCTGGTTGTCAGAGCCGATGTATTCGAGTTCGAATCTCTGAGGCAGGTTGTAGTCAACCTGGATGGTACCCAGCTGCCAGCGGCGGCCCAGAGCATCCTTTACCATGAAATCAAGCTTCGGGCCATAGAATGCGGCTTCTCCGTATTCGACGGTTGCGGGAAGTCCCTTCTCCTTGCAAGCCTCGACAATGGCGTTTTCAGCCTTTTCCCACACCTCATCGCTTCCTACATATTTCTCGTGGTCGTTAGGGTCACGGAGTGATATCTGAGCTTCAAAGTTCTCGAAATTCAGGGCCTTGAAGATGATTTCGATGATTTCCATCACGCGGATGAATTCGCCCTTCACCTGATCCGGACGGCAGAAGATATGGGCATCGTCCTGAGTGAAGCTGCGCACACGTGTAAGTCCGTGGAGCTCACCGCTCTGCTCATAGCGGTATACGGTACCGAATTCTGCAATGCGCAGAGGCAGGTCACGGTATGAGCGGGGCTGTGACTTGAAGATACAGCAGTGGTGGGGGCAGTTCATGGGCTTGAGCAGATAGCACTCGCCCTCTTCAGGAGTGGTGATAGGCTGGAAGCTGTCCTTGCCATAATGATCCCAGTGACCGGAAGTGACATAGAGCTGCTTTGAACCGATGTGCGGGGTGATAACCTGCTGGTAGCCGTAACGCTTCTGGATACGTGACAGGAAGTCCTGCAGTCTGAGACGCAGTGACGTACCCTTTGGCAGCCAGATGGGAAGTCCCTTGCCGACCATGTCGCTGAACATGAACAGTTCCATCTCCTTACCGATCTTGCGGTGGTCGCGCTTCTTGGCCTCTTCGAGCAGTTCAAGATACTCGTCAAGCATTTTCTTCTTCGGGAAACTGATGCCGTAGATACGGGTCATCTGCGGGCGTTTCTCGTCACCGCGCCAGTAAGCTGCGCTGGTTGCAGTCAGCTTGACGGCCTTGATGGCGCTGGTGTCGACCAGATGCGGACCGCGGCAGAGGTCTGTGTAGTTACCCTGTGTGTATGTGGTGATAGTGCCGTCCTCGAGATCGGCAATCAACTCATTCTTGTAGCTCTGTCCGCGCTCGGCGAAGAACTTCAGGGCATCGGCCTTTGAAATCTCCTCACGGACAAGTTTCTCCTTTTTCTGGACAAGTTCCATCATCTTGGCTTCAATGGCAGCGAAGTCCGATTCCTTGATGACAGTGCCTTCCGGTGGCATGATGTCATAATAGAAACCGCGCTCGATGGCCGGTCCGATACCGAACTGCGTGCCTGGATAGAGTTCCTGAAGAGCCTCAGCCATAAGGTGGGCGCTGGTATGCCAGTATGCGTGCTTGGCCTCATCGTCATCCCACTTGTGAAGCTTGATTGAAGCGTCCTCCATAATGGGACGGTTCAGTTCGGTTATCTGGTCATTGACACTGCATGCCAGAACGTCCTGTGCCAGACGCTGGCTTATGCTCTCGGCAATTTCGTATCCGGTAACGCCCTGCTCATACTGGCGGACGGTTCCGTCCGGAAAAGTGATGTTTATCATTTTTATGCTGTATTTATTTGTTATTTCAATGCAAAGTCCGCAAAATTATCAATTTGTTTTCAATTTGCAGCTATTCGGTCCTGGAAAAGCGCTTTATTATATTATAGGCACCTACTATGCCAAGTTCTCCGGCACGGCTCATATCGTCAACGGCCTGGTCTGTCCTGCCCAGCAGAACAAGGACAACAGCCCTGTTGTACCACGCTTGTGCCAACTGGGAATCCAGCTCCACTGCCTTGTCAAGATCGACCAATGCGGCATGCAGGTCATCGGACATGGCATAGAATGTTCCACGGTTGTAGTAAGCGAAAGCAAGTCCCGGAACCAGTTCTATGACCTTGTCGAGTGCCTGAATCACTTGTCGGTATCCTGCCAGCTGAAGCGTCTGGAGTCTGGTGTCGCGTCGGTCAGACTCATTCTTCTCAACATCCATACGCATGGAAAGGACCTGTGCCCTGAGAAACCATGCCATCCAATTGTCAGCGTTCACCTCCATTGCGGCATCAAGATCTTCAAGAGCAGATTGGAAATCCTGAAGCAGACTGAAATCCAGAGCCCTGCACAGCAGATCCTCCACATTGGCCGGGTTCTGGGCTATACTGGCAGTACGAGTCTCTATGTCATTGAACAGGCAATTGATTCTGTCTATGTCAAGCGTCTGGTTCCCCGATTCGAATCTGACATCACGTATTGGATGTCCCACACTGTTGAAACTGTCAAGAAGCGGACTGGTGAACACCCTGCGCAATGTAGGGTCCTCATGGTCAAAATAGGTAAGCCGGAATGACGCCAGATACGAAACCTCAACATTCCTGTTCTGGACGCGACCGCGGTATTCGCTTGAGAAACCGGTTGAGTTCTCAAGCTCATCATCCACAATTATCTTCCTGTAATTGCGCACATTACGGTCTTTGCTGGAGCGCGTTTTGGAGTCCGATGCTTCCTCTTCGTCATTGCTGTCGGAACCGGTATCGTAACCCATAGCCCGATTGAAACGCCGGTTCTGTTCCCTGAGCACCACCATGGCATCCTGATAGGCCAGTTCGCTGAGTCCCAGCCTTTCACGGACATCGGAACGCAGCTGATATCCCAGAATGAAATCAGGATATTCCTCAAGCACGCGGCTGATATCCTGCTCAGCCCCGCTGAAATCTCCGGTATTGTTGCGCAGCACTCCGCGGTTGAAGACAGCCATCATATTGTCCGGCTCGGCATCAATGACGAAATCAAAATCGTCAATGGCACGGTTGTCATCACCGACCTGCGCTCTGAGGCTGCCCCGGTTATAATGTCCGTTCACATTTGCCGGATCAATTCTGAGAGCCATGTCATAATCTGCCAGCGCCGAATTGAGGCTGTCACGTTCATAATGGACCATTGCCCTGTTCATATATGCCTGGACATTGCCTGGGTCAAGATATATTGCGCGGTCAAGGTCCGGCAATGCTTCATCGAACATGTCAAGACGGGCTCTGAGCACGGAACGATGCACAAGCAGATCGGAATTGAAGCGGTCCTGTTCAATGGCCCTGTCAATCCATTCAAGTGCCTGAACACTGTCACCGTTATCCCACAGAAGGTCCGATTTCATAGCCATGCCCTCGGCATATTTCGGCCAGGACATGAGCAGAGTGTCGGCCGCCGCAAGAGCTTCCTTCATATCTCCGTTACGGGCAAGACTCAGAATAAGGTTATGACGTATGGAGCGGTTCTCCGGATCCAGGCTCAGGCCTTTGCGGAAATCCAGAACAGCATCGTCGTACAGTTGCTGATAGACCTTTGCCAGTCCCCTCACCTGATAGCTGTTTACCACGAACGGATTGCGTTCAATGGAACTGTTGCAGTCGAGCTCGGCACCACGGAAATCCTCGAGTGACAATTTGGCCACCGCCCTATAGAAGTACGGTTCGTACATATAGGGTTTGGCATTTATAACCTGGTTGAAATACTGGATGGCAAGAACGTAGTCGTCAAAATAGAGGGCATTCCTGCCCACCAGCATCATGCGGTCAGTATTGATCTGGGCATGCGCGCATCCTGGCAGCAGCATTGCAGCCACTGCCAGCATCATGCAGCGACGCCTTATTCCCATGTCATTTTCTGGCGGGTTTGACCTTGTAGTCGCAGTTGAAACGACCGGCCTGGATGGCGCTCAGATTCTTCTTGTTCATCTGACGGCGCAGAGGCGACATGCGGTCAATGAAGCACTTGCCGTCCAGATGGTCAATTTCATGTTGCATTACACGAGCGGGAAAGCCTTCGAACCATTCGTCATGCTCCTCGAAGTTCTCATCCTGCCAGCTGACACGCACACGCGACGGACGCATGACCTTCTCGTGAATGCCGGGAAAACTCAAGCATCCCTCCTCGTATGGTTCCATCGGCCCGTCAGTCTCTTCAATGTAAGGATTGATATATGACTTCAGGTAGCCCTTGAACTCGGGCATATCATCGGACATCACATCAAGATCAACAACCACAAGACGAATTGGAAGACCTACTTGAGGAGCTGCAAGCCCTACGCCCTCGCTCTTGCGCAAGGTTTCGAACATATCCTTCACAAGCTGTCCCAATTCGGGATAGTTTTCATCAATCTCATCGGCCTCCTGCTTAAGGACAGCATGACCATATGTATAAATAGGTAATATCATAATTCTCTATACTGTCTGGAATCCATATATGACTCCAGGATGATGGTTGCACTGATTTCGTCTACAAGCGCCTTATTCCTGCGTGCCATACGGCCTATTCCGCTGTCCAGCATGGCCTGATGTGCCAGTACCGATGTAAAGCGCTCATCAAACATCTCTATTCTCTTGTCAGGGAACTGCCTGCGCAGCTTCTCGACAAACGGACGTATCTGAGCCATACTGGCAGAATCCTGCCCGTTCATGTTCGTCGGATGGCCAACCACAATGATGTCAACCGTTTCACGAGCACAGTAACCGGTCAGGAAAGACATGAGTTCGTTAGTGGGTACAGTTGTCAGTCCCCCGGGTACTATGCGCAGGATGTCAGTCACAGCGATTCCGGTACGTCTGGTACCGAAATCTATCGAAAGGATCCGACCCAAATCCCTTACTTGTTATACAGGATCCAGGAACCCTGGAAATCGGTATTGTCAGGATACTTTGCCTTGAACTTGGCACGGGCGTCAGCTGCCTCTTCCTTGGTCTTGAAGCTGGCAAGGATCACACGGTATGTCTTTCCGGCTTCATTGACTGCGACGACAGGAGAATAACCGTCATTCTTGAGGCTCTCAAGCAGAGCATCGGCATTGGCCTTCAGCGAATAGCTTCCGCAAACTACGGCGTACTGCAGGATTTCACCCTCACCGCTGACTTTGGTCACCTTTTCCTGACGGACTGAGACATTCTCATCCTGGACAGGCTGGGCAGCAGGCTGTTCGGCCTGGACCTGATCGTTCTGAACCGCCTTTTCATAAGCGGTCTTATAGGCATTGGCACTCGACTTGCAGCCGGTCAGTGAAAACAGACCTGCTGCCAGAATCATAAGACAGATATTCTTTTTCATATTCATATAAAGTAAATTAATTATTCGAATTTTCATGTTCAACCATATCATTCATGGCAGTCATCCAATCGGAATACCGCTTTATTCTTACAGTGTCACCCATTTCGCTGCTGAGTGCGAACTGGGTTATCACATAATATCTTATATCAGTTGGGGTAGAAACGTTAAGACGTGACTGCAAATCAGCCCCGGAAAGACCGGTCGCCTGCGGCAGGACCGACTCGGTTCCTCCGAACAGGAATGACGTGATGGTGGTACGGTACATGCGTTCCTCATCAAAAGGAGTGCCGTCAGACATGGATATGACCTTGACCCGCTGTCCGAACGGTTCCGTCAGATCTATCACGTATCTGATACCTGCAGCCGAAAGGAAACGGTTCGACGGTTCAACGGGTCCCTCGGCCAGGAATCTGTTGGTCGAGCACTCAAGGATACTGCGGATTTCAGCTCCGGAAAGCATCAGAGACACCATGCTGTTGTCAAACGGATACAGGTGGAAGGCATCACGCATGGTAAACGGTCCGGCATCAATCCTGGCAGTAGTCTGGACACACGATGCCAGCGACACCTGCGCCCCCTGGAAACCCATCTGAATGGAATGGATGTAGTCAAGGGACGAGTTCATGGCCCATATTGAACCGTCGGCAATGAGCGGGTCGCCCAGAATGCCCAATGTAGAGTCAGCATAGGCGCAGACGTCATCCCAACGGTCAGAAAGACGGTCCAGGAACCTTGCATCAGGTTCAACATCACCGATGTCTTCAATTCCGGCACTGATTACAGGTTCCGGAGTGTCTGACTTCCTGAAATCAAGGCTGATGTCTGCAACCGCAACGCTGCTGCAGAAAGCTCCCGGATTGGCAATCCAGATGGAATCACCGTTCCCCACAGCAATTCTGGCAGCGTTCCTTTCATGGTCATGACCGTAAAGGATCAGGTCAAATCCGCCAAGTCCGGGAGTGTTTCCCCACTCCTTTACACCGGCATGGACAAGTCCAACAATGACATCGGCCTTCTCCTCATCCCTTAGGACCGGAATCCACAAATCCGACGCCTTTTCTAACGAACACACGCCAAGTTCCCCCATCACATCGGCCGGAATGGTATTCAGGACACTCTGGGTGGTAAGTCCAAGGAATGCTATTCTTACTCCGCCGACCTCAACCACTCTGTACGGAGGCATGTAATCGCCCATCTTCGCAAAGCCCAGATTGCCCCACAGGACGGGAGATTCAAGACTGCGGAAAAAGCGGTCGTAACTGTTCGTGCCCACGAACAGGTCATGATTGCCCATGGCGTATGCCTGACAGTCAAGAAGGTTGTATGCCGTTGCAGCCAGACTTGGCTTATGGAACTCTGCGGTTAAATCGCGGTACATTTCAATCGAGCCCTGCAGAATGTCCCCACAATCCACATATACCACATTCCTGTGTTCCTTACGTTCCTTTGAAAGGAATGTGGACACCTTGGCAAGCGAGCCTTCACGCTGTTTGCCGGTAACCGCATCCATGTCAAAAACCTGTCCATGGACATCGGAGGTCGCCACAATCCTTATGTCTACGACCCCATGGCGTCCGCCACACGAAAGCAGCAGCGGAAGCAGCAACAGGAACAGATTCGTGAAGCGCTTCATCAGATTCCAAGATCCTTCTTGAACAGGCTGATCTTTTCGCCGGCCTGAGCCTTTACGGTCAGGTAATCGGCCTTCGATGCCATCGGAAGCTTGGCCTCCATATAGAACTTGATCTTAGGTTCAGTGCCTGAAGGACGGACCGAAATCTTGTCACCGGCAGCTGTGAAATACTGCAGCACATTGGACGGCTCAGGCATTTCAAGGTCAGTCACCGTGCCGTCGGCAGCAGTCTGTTTGAGCAGTTTGAAGTCCTTGATGAGCACAACAGGTTCCCCTGCCAGAGTCTTTGGCGGATTGGCACGGAACTGCTCCATCATGGCCTTGATCTCATCGGCTCCGCTCTTGCCCGGCTTGACGACGCTCACGGCCTGTTCCTCCGAGAAACCGTATTCCTGGTATGCATCGAGCAGCATGTCGAACAGGGTCTTGCCGTTCTCCTTGCCCCAAGCGGCAATCTCGGCCATAAGAGAGCAGGCCGATACGGCATCCTTGTCGCGCACGAAATCCTCGGCCAGGAAACCGAAACTCTCTTCGCCGCCGCCGACATACTTCTTGCCCTTCGCATTCTCATCGGCAATGACCTTTGCAATCCACTTGAAGCCGGTATAGCAGTCGAACATCTCCATGTTGTTCTTCCTGGCTATCTCGCTGATTACTTCAGTTGTGACAATTGTCTTGACTATGTATTCCTTACCGGTAATCTTGCCCAGCTTGTTGAGCTGTCTGATAATGTAATACAGGAATATCATGGCTGTCTGGTTGCCGTTCAGCAGCACCAGTTCACCCTTGTCATTGCGACAGGCCACGCCCAGACGGTCAGCATCAGGGTCCGATGCCATGACGACATCGGCATTCTTCTCGCACGCCAGTTTCAGGGCCAGTGTCAAAGCCTCAGGATATTCCGGATTCGGCGATACCACTGTCGGGAAATTGCCGTCAGGTATCATCTGCTCGGGAACGCAGTTCACGTTCGTGAATCCCCACTGGGCAAGTGAACGCGGAATCATCATGCGTCCGCAGCCGTGCAGCGGAGTATATACAATGCACAGGTCATGGTTGCGCTTTACCAGATCCGGATCAATGCAGATACCCTCAATTGCATCCAGATAAGGTTTGTCAACCTCTTCGCCGATAATGGTAATCAGTTCAGGGTTACCCTTGAACTTTATATCCTCAACGCGCACTTTTGCCACCTCGTCAATGATGCCGGTGTCATGCGGAGCCAAGACCTGGGCACCGTCTTCCCAATATGCCTTGTAGCCGTTGTATTCGCGCGGATTGTGGCTTGCAGTCACGTTCACACCGCTCTGGCAGCCAAGATACCTGATTGCGAAAGAGACCTCTGGTGTAGGACGCAGGTCCTCGAACAGATAGACCTTGATTCCGTTGGCGCTGAAGATGTCTGCAACCGTTTCAGCGAACAGGCGGCCGTTATTGCGGCAGTCATGACCCACAACCACTGAAATCTGTTCCCTATCCTTGAAGTTGCGGTTCAGATAGTTTGCCAGACCCTGGGTGGCCATTCCGACCGTATATATGTTCATGCGGTTGGTTCCTGCACCCATGATTCCGCGCAGACCGCCGGTGCCGAATTCCAGATCACGGTAAAAAGCGTCAATGAGAGCAGACTTGTCCTCATTTTCAAGCATTGCCCTGACTTCGTTTCTTGTATTCTCATCAAAACCGTTACCCAGCCACTGCTGAGCCTTTTCGGTTACCTGCATCAATAATTCGTCCATATTATTATAGCAAAACTGTTAATTCGCAAATATAATGAAAAGCGTCCGAAACATCAATTGCTTTTCCTGAAAAATGTCAAACCTCCGTTCCTCTTCAGAAAAAAGAATGAATACGAGGCCGATGCCACCATGGCCGCGCAGCCGACAGCATACCCGAATGCACCCCGGACCACAACACAGCCGGCAGCACAGACGCATGCCAATGCCAGTTGGATCACGAACTGTCTGACAAGCGGCACAGGAGGTACGAATCTGAAGCGCATCCTTGCCACAAGCAGTATCATCACCAGATAGAGCAGTTCCCATACAGCCAGTCCAAGACCCACGCCTGTCAGTCCGCCCAGACTGTATCCCGGCAGCACGCATCCTATCAGCATAAGATAGCATGCAAGTTCCTGAGCCACATAGATCTTTCCGTCAAGTTTGGCCAGAGCCATATATGCTACAGGCTGATAGGCCGATTTGAACAGCAGTCCTATGACAGCCAGCTGTGCAAGCACCACCGACTCACTGAATTTCACGGAATCCAGCACCACGAGGACCACCAGGGGCATACCCACGATGAACGCCATGACAAGCGGCGAGGCAAGCATCAGCATTGTCTGTGACTGGCATGCCGCTATGCGGTTCATTTCATTCTGATTGCCGCTTGCAGCAGAAAGCCGCGGATAGTATTCGGAATCGTTCACTGTCAGAAGCAGCGTTGTCATGTACGTCACCAGCATCCATCCGGCCGAATACGTACCGGTAAGTTCCTCACCGCCATGCGCATAAAGATATCTTGCAATGAATGACCAGGCCCATGAGCTCAGGAATGCGGCAACGGTGAAGAATATGCCGAAGCCTATCATTCCGAATCCGCGTTTCAGCACGACACAGCTGAATGGCCGCGCCCTATAAGGAAATGCCCTGAAAGAGAAGCAACATGTGACCGCCAGCGTACCCAATGCCGACAAGGCCAGGGCAGGAGCCACACCGTCCAATCCGAGCAGCCAGTACAGCGGAACAGACAGAAGCAACGAAAATACAGCCGCAAAAAGTTGGGAAAGAGCGACCTGACGCAGACGGCCGGTTCCCTTAAGAATGGCCATTTCACCGCCGGAAACGGCACTTGCGGCAACTGACAGGGACATCATCATGAAATGGGGGGCAAACGAGCTGTCACCATTGAAGGCCCATCGGCTCAAAGCACCTGACAGAACCAGACACAGCAACATTCCCACCATTGCGGTGAGCAGGGCCCAGCTGCGGGTCACCAGCACCATGGATTCAAGTTCCTCGGAATTGTCGGAATAAAGAGACACCTGCTGGACGGCGGTCGAGCCCACTCCCAGACTGGTAGAACTGCGCACAAGTTCCGTGCTCCGGTTGAAGCCTTCGGCCAGGCCGAAACCCGCAGAACCCAGCAGTTTGGCCTTGACCTTGTTCAGCACAAGTGTACAGAGCATGGCAACGCCCTGAACGCTCCCGAACACAGCCGTGTACTTGAGGATGCGCGATGAAAGGCCTTCCGGCCGCTGACCGGAGCTGCTCTGTTTTGCCATAGTGCTACAATAACGTCCTGATGAGTGCAAAATTATAAAATAAATGGCTTATTTTTACGTTCTCATACACAGACAGTCGCAATCAGGACCAATGGGCAGCACACTTCCGACGCTCGACATACTTGTTTCGACCATTGACGGGGGCATCCTTTCAGTTCCCGACATGCTGCTTGAGCCCATTCCCGGTGTCAGATATGTCATTTCCATGCAACAGACTGAAGCCACATCTGCCGGACAGATTCCACCGGTTCTTGCATCCAGACCCGATGTGTCGCTCCACCTTCTGCAGGGCAGCGGTCTTTCGCGGAACCGCAACAACGCCATGGCACACTCCACGGCCGACATCTGCCTCTTGGCCGATGACGACAACCGCTACTCTCCACAGCAGATTGACAGGCTGCGCCGCCTCTGGGCAGAATCGCCCCATACCGACATCCTGACCTTCAGGGCAGCCACACATGACGGTAAAGCCCTGCATCCCTACCCGGCACCTTACATCTGCTCGGTTGAAATCAGTTTCAGACGGAAAAGTGTCGTTGGAAAGGGCATTATTTTCGACAGCCGTTTCGGTCTGGGCAGCCCTAGCCTGGCTGCCGGAGAAGAAGACATTTTCCTGTGCGACTGCCGCCGCGCCGGACTGCGCCTTGACAGCACGGATGAGACGCTTGTCAGCACTGGAGCGTTATCGACAGCCGGAGCGTTTGCATCGGCCCCCAAGCTCCAGCTCACCAAAGGAGCCGTATTCCGTTACATGTACGGTCCTCTGCGCGCCTTATGGCTGAGCCTAAAGGAATCCGGCTGGTATCTGGTTCACGAAAGAAGGAATCCGTTTCCTATTCTTTCAAACATGATCAAAGGAATATGGATCTTACAATAGTAATTCCGGTTCTCAACAGAAGGGGGCTGGTCAGAAGAACCATTGAAAGCATAAGACGGAGCCCCATCTGGCCTGTCAGCATCATAGCCGTGGACAACGGCAGTACTGACGGTACCCTGGAGGCGCTTGAACAGTATGCCGGCGAATGCAGCTGGATTTCCGTCCTGCACGAGCCCTCTCCGGGAGCAGCAGCAGCCCGCAACCGCGGTCTGGCGGCAGTGACCACCACCTGGGTCTATTTCTTCGATTCCGATGACCTTTTCGAGGACCTGCCGCACGAATGGAAGACCGATGTCGACATGGTTGCCTTCCCCACCCGGCAGAAAGTCAACGACAGGGAGACCGTACGGGCATACAGGCCTGTCAGTGACCCTGCGGTCCACATTCTCAACAGCATGCTCAACACAATAAGCATGATTTTCCGCACATCGTGGCTGCGCGGTACAGGAGGCTGGAATCCCTCCTGCCGTATCTGGGACGACTGGGAACTGGGACTGAGAGCCCTGCTTGCCCGACCCAGACTGCAATGGATTACCGCACGTTCATACCATTGTACATCAGTCAGCCAGGACAGCATAACCGGTCCCAGCCTCCGTTCCGGCATCGGCCGCGGACTGGACTGCATGAAGATTGCGCTGGACGAATGTGCATCGGCCCCAGTGGAAATGAGAAGCCGTTGTCTTGAAGCGCTCAAGCTGCGCGTTCTCATTCTGAGCGGCAAACTGCTCCATGAGGGTGACAAGGATGCTTCCCGTGCATGCCGCGACTTCATTTCCGGCAATTCCCGGCTGTTCGGGAAGACCGGTCTTAAGGGAAAGATTCTGGAATTCTATTCATCTTTGGGCGGCCGCGGAGCCTGGAAAATGGCACTGGCATCATTGAAAAAGGAAAAATGAAGATACTGCTTCTTGGTGAATACAGCAACGTGCACAACACTCTGGCCCAAGGATTGAGGGAACTGGGGCACAGCGTCACGGTAGCCAGTGACGGCGACTCCTGGAAGGACTACCCCCGCGACATTGACCTTAGCCGCAATCTGAACGCCCGTTTCGGACGCCTGTCATTCCTGATACGTCTTCTGCGTGCCCTTCCACGAATGCGCGGCTATGACATCGTGCAGATAATCAATCCCATATTCGTAGAACTCAAGGCAGGCCGCATAATGCCCATATACCGGTATCTGCGCCGGCACAACGGCAAAATGGTCCTGGGTGCATTCGGTATGGACCATTACTGGGTCAAAGTCAATACCGACCTGCGTCCCCTGCGTTACAGCGACTTCAACTTCGGGGACAGCCCCCGTACGGACTGGGAAGCCAGGCGTTTCCGCGAAGAATGGATTGGCACTGACAAGGAACGGCTCAACAGGCAGATAGCCGCCGATTGTGACGGAATTGCAGCAGGACTGTACGAATACTGGGCGACCTACAACCAGGTCACCGAGACCGGAAGCGACAGCCGCCCCATTCGCGAAAAGATGCAGTTCATACCATTTCCCATCAAGGTCAATGATGATGTCACCATCCGGAAGCACAGCGGCCCGCTACGCATCTTCGCCGGAATAAGCCGTGGCCGCAGCGCCTATAAGGGCACAGACATAATGCTGCGTGCGGCACAGGACCTGGAGGCACGCTATCCTGACCTTGTCAAGGTTCTGACTGTCCAGGGAGTGCCTTTTGACGAATACTGCCGTCTGCTGGAAGGAAGTGACCTGATACTTGACCAGCTGTACAGCTACACCCCTGCCATGAACTCGCTTCTTGCAATGTCAAAGGGCATTGTCAACGTGGGCGGAGGCGAGCCCGAGAACTATGGGATTCTGGGAGAAGACCGGCTCAGGCCGATAATCAATGTACTGCCCACTTACGAAAGCGTATACAGCGAACTGGAGAAAGCAGCACTGCACCCCCAGAGCGTTGACAGTCTGAAAGTGCAGTCCGTTGAGTATGTCCGCAAGCACCACGACTACCTGAAGGTAGCCCGACAGTACCTGGAATTCTATTCGAAATTGTGATCCGGTGCCTTACGGCGCTTCCAGAACCAGCGTATATCCGAGCAGAGACGGCGGAAGAACGCCCCATATCCATAAAGGAACCTGAGCGAGGGAAGCGAAAGTATGAATGCTCCCAGAGCCCATGGCCATGACCAGGGAATAACCAGGAAATACAGCACAGCCCAGATTATCACCGCAATGGGAAGCATTGCGAAACGTGTTGCGAAACGTACCGTATTGTAGAAGGCATCGTCCTTGATTCCACGCAGTATGCACAGTATTGGAATCCACATGATTGAGCTCACGACACCGCAGAACAGATAATACGGAAGTCCCAGTATCGCAAGGAAAAGATTGACGTGGGCTGCCCAAAGCCGCTTGTTGTTTGCAATTGAATGTACTGAAACACCATTCTGGATACGCCAGATACGCAGTCTTTCAACCTTGTCAAGCAGGGCTTCTGCCTTTTCAGGATCATTCTGCTTAAGCTCCTGAACCTGGGCAATGGCCTTACGGTCAACGGCCTGATTCCTGAGCAGTCCCTTCAGGCGCGTGCCTGTCTGCTTCTCTATCTCACGTACAGTCTCATGGAAATACCGTGGGTTGCCGGCCTTGAGCTTGGCATATTCCCAGGTGGCGTCATAGTCCTCATTATCGGGCACATAGGCAATCTGCTGCGACATCTTCTCTGTAAGCAGTTCGCGCATCTTCACCATCTGTACCGGCTGCGGCAGTTCGCTGTTCTCCTTCACGAATTCGGAAACATTGATAGGTTTGCCGAAATTTATGAGCACTGTGGAACGGAATCTGAAATAATCGCCGTACTCAATGCCAATCGGCATGATATACACCGAATTGTCATTCTGCACCTTGTCATTGACCGACAGGGCAATGTGGAAAATGCCCTTGCTGAGCTTAAGCAGTGAATGCTTGGGCCGATGCGTAGCCTCGGGATATATCACGAACGGAACACCGTCAAGCAGCACATCGGTAGCCATGGCAATGGCCTCGTCATTGCGCTTGACAGCATCAATGCCGTCACGGATACGGTATATGGGCATGATCTTGAGAAAATTCAGCCACTTTACCGCACTCTTCTTCTTGAAGATGTCAGCACGTGCAACATATACTTTCTGCTGAGGTGTTGCCGCCAGCATGACCAGCGGGTCCATCAGAGCATTGGTATGGTTTGCTGCCCAGATTACACTGCCGTCCTTGGGAAGGTTTTCCAGTCCTTCAACCTGAAACCTCCTGTATGATGTTCTGACAGCCCAATCAACAAAGAACTTCACGAAGAAGTACCTGCGGCCGCCATCCTGGATTTTTCTTTTCATACCTGTTCAAAAAGACGAAAGACCTGCAAAATTAACAATTATGCTCCAAATTGTCAAGAATAGCCGCCAACTTTGTATTTTTGCAAAGCATGAAGATAATTCTCATAGTTGTAGGAAAGACAGTTCAGAAATGGCTGCAGGACGGAATAGCCGAATACCAGTCCCGTCTGGAGCATTTCGCCCAGTTTGAAATCCAGACCGTCCCCGACCTCAAGAACAACCGCAGCATGGACTTCCAGACCCAGAAGAACCTGGAGGGCCAGTCCATTCTGAAACTTCTCCAACCCGGAGACGATGTATGGCTGCTCGATGACAAGGGGCACGATTTCACATCTCCAGCTCTGGCATCATGGCTGGAGAAACACATGGCCCAGTCATCCAAACGTCTGGTGTTCATAATCGGAGGACCATACGGCTTCTCTCAGGCCGTCTATGACCGCGTCCCCGGCCGCATTTCCCTTTCCCGCATGACATTCTCACACCAGATGGTGAGGCTCATATTCGTAGAGCAGCTATACCGAGCATTCACCATACTCCAGAACCTGCCCTACCACCACGAGTAGCAGTGTCGGATATCGGCTTGTTACCTGCGCCTGCCACGCCTGCCTGACCTGTTCTTTTTCTGGGATTTGTAGAGGTCCACGTCATAGATTATCGGCATGTATTTCTGATACAGTGCGGTGACTCCATTCCAGGTTCCGCGTGTCTGGTCATACAATATCACACCGTTCCATTCACCTCCCCCGACCATGGTCAAATGCTCCAAAATCATTCTGCTCAGTGTGCTCGATGCCGTGGCCATGCCGCCCTGAGCATAATCAGAATACGGGAGCACCAACTCATGAGGTGTGGAATAACACTCGGCATACACTTCGGGCTTGTTATGCTCA
>JAZUEH010000039.1:0-32550 GCA_045640065.1 Bacteroidaceae bacterium | reverse complement strand
CGACAAAACACATCTTTCCTCAGACTTTCCATTTGTCTTGTTCGTTGTTTTTACTCTGCCATTGAAAGTAACCATGTTTAATCTTTCCTCCGCCTTAAAGATTTCGTATATTGATCTAAGGCAGATGGAATACATTACTTTGTCATACAATTTGGTTTTGTAACTTTCTGCGTTCAATATTTCACTCGTACTATCGTTTGATGCCACATATTTGTACTTTTTAATTTGTGGCATATCCTGAAAAACAGGTAACCGATAATCTATCAGAATTTTGTCTTCATGGACGTTAACTTCGATTTGTTTTTTATACAGTCCATCATTATTTGATTTAGACAAAAGTTCATAACATTTTTTCTCTATTTCATCAATACCCAATCGTTTTACGACCTCTATCAGTCTTACAGACCTTTTGATACCATTAACAAGTATATTTTCCCATTCATTCCTTTCATCTTCTAACTTGAGGTTATTTACTATACATGAAACATAATGTACAGTTTTCCTAAATGCTTCTTCTTCCTCACACTCTTTTATTCTGAAAACCTTGGATAATGTTGCATCATATAAACATACTACATTCATCCTGTCTTTTGTATCTGATAGCCAATCTGTTGTATAAACAATCACTATGATTGGTTCTCCTTTCCTATTTTCTATTACAATTCTTTCAAAACTGCTGAAAAAGCAATACTCATCATTATTATCATCCATCCGATCAAATATCTCAGGATAATCACTTTTTATGCTCAAAACCAAAGCATCGTTTTTCGTGTATAACCCATCTTCGCTTCCGTAATCTGATTCGTAACGTAAGTCTTCAAGTCCATTTTCAATCCATTCTTGATAAATGGCTTGACATCCTGCCAACCTATTGCTTTCCCAATCTCTTAAACCATCTTCTAATATTCTATCTGTATTATTCATCAATGGCTTGCCTGACAGATTTACTTTTCCTGTCACTCCGTTAGTTTTGTCGAAGCTATTTATCCAAGTTTTGTCACTCAAATTGTAGTTTTCATTTCTGACATTCTTTTTACTGTTATCACTATTCTTCATAATCAAGTAAATTATTCCAAATAGCAATAATATGCCCAACAACAATAACAAAACAAATCCGATATTCTCGGTGATAATATACGCGATTCCCGCAATTAGAATTAACCCTCCTAAACCTTTATCCATAACTATTCGTTTGGGCAAAAGTAACAAAGTATAAGTTTTAATTCCGCAAAACGCGCACAAAATCTTTCAAAATCCCCTCTGCAGCCTATTCTACACGAGACCCCTCTCACATTCGCACGCAATTCCCACGATAAAATCCGCATTGTCCATATAATCAGTCACTTGGGGTCTAAGGGGAAAAGATTTTTCCCCTGATAGTCCGTGAGGACCGCGCGCCGCCCTCTCGCGTGCCTTCGTCCGAAACTCCCTTTCTTTCCCTTATATGTACCGCCCCCGCCCTCAAAAAGCATCGCGCGTGAGCGTAGCGGAAAGCGCGATACCGCTTTGCAGTCCCTCGAGTTCTGCCGTAATTCCCTGACACCAGCCGCATGGCCATGCACTCTCTCATGCTCTAACGTATTGTCCTTTCTCCTCACATGGTGCCTTGATACCTTTGCTTCCATGAACGACATAATCTCCCTTGTCATCACTTCCCTTGTGACCCTTGTCACCAGCAGCGGCCTTACGGCCCTCATCACCTCACGCTCAGTGAGGCAGAGGGCAAAGGCCGATGCCATAAAGGCGGTCCAGGATGTCTACCAGGAGACCATCAACGACCTGCGTCAGGACCGCCAGCTATGACAGCTGCAATCAATTTCTATTGTTAATAGTAATGGTGTCTCATGGAAAGGACTATGAAATGAATTGTAATTATGTTGATCTGGTTCGGTGAGGCGTAACCGTAACCCGTAACTGCAATTAATCTGTACATCATTTATAATTCATACTTTTGTGGATAAAACCAGTCATTTACAGAATGAAACATTTTTTATTATCTGTACTTCTCCTTCTCTGTACCAGCATCTGCTGTGCCCAGAACGTTCTTAACGTTTACTCCAAGAACGGTGCCGTTGTCACTTTCTCCCTTTCTGAGAAGCCTGTGGTGACATACAGCTCAGACATCCTTGTCCTGACGACTCAGACCACAAAGGTCGAGTATCCGCTATCAGACCTTGAAAAGGTCACTTTCAGCGACATTGAAAGCAAAGTAGAAAGCATCTCGGCAAGCGGCCTCTCCGGTGACAGGACCATCCGTGTCTATAACCTTTCCGGACGTGAAGTCAAAATAATTGAATCGGATGAAGATGTCAGCAATCCTCAACTCATTCTCTCTGATTTAAACGAAGGCGTATATATTGTCAAACAGGATAACATTACCTATAAAATCATAAAGTGATGAAACGTATACTTTCTACATTCAGCCTTCTGCTTTTTGCATTGATAACCGTCCATGCTCAGTATAGGATGGAAGTAAAAACAAAAGATGGCCAATCCCACTATTATCTGACCGATGAGATTGAAAGCGTAACATGGAATCCTATCATCTCACACGAATACGTAGACCTCGGTCTGAGCGTAAAATGGGCCACCTGTAACATCGGTGCCACCAAACCAGAGGAATATGGCGACTATTTTGCCTGGGGTGCAACCGAACCATATTACGAACCCGGCCATGCTCAGGATAATCCGCAAACTCATTGGAAACCAGACATGCAAGATGGCTACTGTATAAATAACGCCCCATTTCAAACTCGTACACTTGGTCCTTATGAAGGTGATGCATTTGCCAGATGGACCAAATACTTGGGTAGCACGACATCAGAATTCAAGGATCCATCAGCCACTGATGATGATGCCCTGAAGACCGTCCTTGACCTAAAAGACGATGCCGCATATGTAAACTGGGGTGATGGTTGGCGAATGCCAACCGTCGATGAACTTAATGAACTGCGTAATAATTGCACATGGCTTCAAACAACGTTGAATGGAGTTGCTGGTTTCAAAATCACAAGCAATATTCCAGGTTATACGGACCGCTGGATCTTCATACCATTTAGTGGAATGTTCTCCAAAGATATTTTTGCACGCTCAGGTTCTATATTTGGCATTTGGTCCAGCAGCCTCTACACAGACATTGTAAGCCGTGCTTATGTATGCGACTATTGGCCATATGATGGTGTGTCTTATAGCCCGAGAATCATAGAGGGTAGTAGATTTACTGGTTATACTATTCGGCCTGTTTGTCCCAAAGAATCCTCGACGGACACACCAACTGATGCTGTGCTAGTAACTGTCAACGATTTGATTGATACTGAATGGGAATACTGTTCATACGATTCAAAAACATCAACCGCACCACAACCTGATATCATTAATATTATATATTACGAATTCATTACTAGTACAGATGTCAGACAGTATATCAAAGAAAACATTTCCGGTCCTGGAATTTGGGATACCGTCATTGTCAAAAGTGACAAAATTTTAAAATACAATCTCAATGATCCGTACCTGACTATCGGGGATCAGCCTTTGTCCTTCAAGTTTGACAGCAAATATAGATTCCATTCTCTGGATGATGATAAGGTTTACGAAAAGATTGATTATTGACGACTGATAAATCTCGTTTTTTGTCATACCTTATATAGTCATTGCACGCTACCTATGATGCGCTATCGACCGAGCATTTGCCCGGCATCATAGGAAGCGTGCACTACTTTTTTTATGCACCCTCTGGTATGGCATGAACTTCTACCTCAGAGAATCTCCAGGCGACTCATCAGGTATGCTCTTCCTTGGACAGAAATGATTTTACCATCAGACATAATATTAAAATAGTACACAGAAAGGGGAAATTTTGCCCGCGACATTTTTGTATGCTGGAAGGGTGGCTGTGCGGACTTTCCGTGGAATGGCCGACAAGCGCCAAGGCCTTCCAGGCGTGAAGAAACGCGGCTGTCTGAGCGGCAAAGCCGCGAGTTCCGCGTTTCAGCCTGGAAAGCCGCAGGAGCAGGCCATGGAGCGGCAGTCCGCACAGTCACCCTTCCAGCATACAAAACCTGTATTCAAAAATGATATCTGATATCGGCGATAGAGTCCCCCGAATGTAGACCGCCCAGAAAAGAGAATTCGCTGTAAAGTGCTTGATTCCAGCGTTTTACAGCGAATTGGTTTGTGGTACCTGGCAGAATCGAACTGCCGTGCACGGTTTTGCAGACCGCTACCTAGCCACTCGGTCAAGGTACCCTGCTTTCCTATAGCGGTTGCAAAGGTAATGAAATGTTTGGAATAGGGAAGCATCTCCGTTCCAAAAATAATGAATGAAGTGATAATTCCTTGTTTATCGGCCATATTGGCATAATAAAATAAAGTAGTGATGCCAAAATGACTTATTTACAATGTGGTTGGATAGTTGTATGGTATAGGTCAAGGAAAACCATAAACACGGAAATATGCAATACAACAGTCAGAACAACACACAGCAGCCGCAGAACCTGGAGCAGTTCGCCATCAATCTGAATGCCAGAGCCAAGGACGGCAAACTGGATCCGGTCATCGGGCGGGACGATGAGATTCGGCGCGTACTCCAGATACTCAGCCGCCGTACCAAGAACAATCCCATCCTTATTGGCGAACCGGGTACCGGCAAGACGGCCATCATTGAGGGATTGGCCCAGCGCATTGTCCGCGGTGACGTGCCCGAGAACCTGAAATCGCGTACAGTGTATTCTCTTGACATGGGTGCCCTGGTGGCCGGAGCCAAGTACAAGGGCGAATTCGAGGAACGCCTTAAGGGTGTCATCAACGAGATAATCCAGTCAAACGGCAATTTCATTCTGTTCATTGACGAGATTCATACGCTGGTCGGTGCAGGGGCAGGCGAGGGGGCTATGGATGCCGCCAACATTCTGAAACCGGCTCTGGCGCGCGGAGATCTGCGTGCCATCGGCGCTACGACACTGAATGAATACCAGAAATACTTTGAGAAGGACAAGGCGCTGGAACGCCGTTTCCAGACCGTCATGGTCGATGAACCCGATGTCCAGAGCAGCATTTCGATTCTTCGCGGACTCAAGGAACGCTATGAGAACCATCACAAGGTGCGTATCATGGATGAGGCCGTGATTGCCGCTGTGGAGCTGTCAAACCGTTACATCACCGAACGATTCCTGCCTGACAAGGCCATCGACCTCATGGACGAGGCTGCTGCCAAGCTGCGCATGGAACGTGATTCCGTGCCTGAGGAACTGGACGAGATAAGCCGCCGTCTCAAGCAGCTTGAGATAGAGCGTGCCGCCATACGCCGTGAGAACGATACCGTGAAGCTGGAGCAGCTGAATCATGAAATTGACGGACTGCAGGCGCAGGAAAAGGAAATGCGCGGCAAGTGGGAAACCGAAAAGTCACTGGTGTTGCGAATCCAGCAGGACAAGCAGAGCATAGAGCAGCTCAAGGCGCAGGCCGATAACGCCGAACGTGAGGGTGACTACGGCCGTGTGGCCGAAATCCGTTATGGCAAGCTCAAGGAGCTGGAGGCCGATATCGAGCGTATCCAGCAGGATCTGCACTCACGTCAGGGTGACAACGCTCTGGTCAAGGAAGAGGTCACGGCCGATGACATAGCCGAAGTTGTGTCACGCTGGACCGGCATCCCGGTGAACCGCATGCTTGAGAGCGAACGCGAAAAGCTGCTCCATCTTGAGGACGAACTGCACAAGAGGGTCATCGGACAGGAACAGGCAATCAGTGCCGTGGCTGGTGCCGTGCGCCGCAGCCGTGCCGGTCTGCAGGATCCCAAACGGCCTATTGGCAGCTTCATCTTCCTGGGTACTACAGGTGTGGGCAAGACCGAACTTGCAAAGGCCCTGGCCGAATACCTGTTCAATGATGAAAAGCTCATGACCCGCATAGACATGAGCGAATATCAGGAAAAGTTCTCGGTGACCCGTCTCATTGGAGCGCCTCCCGGATACGTGGGCTACGATGAAGGCGGTCAGCTGACCGAGGCCGTGCGCCGAAAGCCGTACTCCGTGGTGCTGTTTGACGAAATCGAGAAGGCGCATCCCGATGTGTTCAACGTGCTGCTGCAGGTACTCGATGACGGCCGTCTGACCGACAACAAGGGCCGCACGGTCAACTTCAAGAACACCATAATAATAATGACCAGCAATCTGGGCAGCGAGTACATCCGCCAGCAGTCTGCCAAGCTGAGCGCCAACCCCGACATGGACCGTGACCGCTGGCTCGAGGAAACCGGAAAGCAGCTGTTCGAGATGCTGAAGCAGACCATACGTCCCGAGTTTTTGAACCGTATTGACGAGACTATTGTCTTCACCCCGCTTTCGCAGCCCGAGATAGAACGTATTGTACGTCTGCAGGCCGATGCCGTATGCCGCATGCTCAGCGAAAACGGCCTGACACTGCGTGTCGATGACAGTGCCGTGAAGCTGATAGCCCAGGCCGGCTTCGATCCGGAATTCGGAGCCCGTCCGGTCAAGCGCGCCCTCCAGACCATGCTCCTTGACCAGCTCTCCACCATGATCCTGTCCGGTCACGTGGATCCCAACCGCGCCCTGACCGCCTTCGCCGGCCCCAATGAACAGATTCTGTTTCAATAAAAATGTTTATTTTTGCCAGAACAAGACATTCAAACTGAATGAACATAAGAAAGGCTGCTCTCCAGGATATTCCGGCCATACGGGCCATGGCCGATGTGGTGTTCAGACTGACCTATAAGGACATACTGTCGCCTGCTCAGATGGAGTACATGATGGATATGATGTACTCCGTCTCCAGTCTTGAACGGCAGATGACTGTGCAGAGGAACACGTTTTTCCTGGCTGACGGAATGGGGTACGTTTCGTTCAGGCCCGATGTGCCCGATGCCGATGGTACTGCAGTCTTCCATCTGGAGAAGCTGTATGTGATGCCCGATTGCCAGAAGACCGGCCTGGGACGCGTCCTGTTTGACACTGTGGTCAGCGAGGTGCGCAAGGAACTGGAGAAGATGAACGGTGAAACGGGAAAGCTGAAGGGCCGTCTGGAACTCAATGTGAACCGGAACAACCAGGCCATCGGCTTCTATGAGCATATTGGCATGTACAAGGCCCGGCAGGGCGACTTTCCCATTGGGGACGGATTTTATATGAACGACTACATAATGGCATTGGACTTATGAACAAGACAAGGAGAATCCTGGCAGTAATGGCATGTGCATTCTGCTTTACTGCAATGAGCGCACAGACAGCACCCATGGTCATGAATGCTGCACAGAGGGAATGCGTGAACCTTTGCGGACCGTGGAAGGCCATCGTTGACCAGATGGACAACGGCTTCTACAACTACCGCTGGACGCGCAAGCCTGACCGTGAGAGCTTTTTCGCCGACGAGCACTATTTCCAGAACACCACGCGGCTCATTGAATACGATTTCGATGTGGCCAGTGAGCTTAGGGTGCCCGGCGACTGGAACACACAGGATCCCATGTACCTTTATTATGAGGGCACAATCTGGTACCGCCGCACCTTCAACGCATCGCCCAAGCCCGGCATGCGCTATTATCTGTGGTTCGGGGCTGTCAACTACGAGGCCATTGTGGGTCTGAACGGTCGTTCCATAGGCGAGCATCGTGGCGGTTTCACCCCGTTTGACTTTGAAGTGACCGACCTGCTGAAAGAGGGTCAGAACTCGGTGGTGGTCAAGGTGAACAACGCGCGCCATCAGGACAATGTACCCACGCTTAACTGCGACTGGTGGAACTACGGAGGCATTACCCGTGAGGTGCGCCTGCTTGAGGTACCCGAAACGTTTATACGCGAATTCTCGGTGCGTCTGTCCGATGACGGCAGATCCATTGAGGGTTGGGCCCGTATTGACGGACAGCAGGCTGCAGGGCAGGAGGTCCGGATTGCCATTCCGGAACTCAAGTTCAAGGCATCGGCAACTGTCGGGACTGACGGTCTTGCACAGTTCTCCGGCAAGGCAAAACCGGTGCTTTGGAGCCCGTCGAATCCCAAACTGTATGACGTGGCCATAACAACCGCAACTGATAAGGTGTCGGACCGCATAGGTTTCAGGACAATCAAGGCCGATGGCCGTCACCTGTTGCTGAACGGGGAGGAGATATTCTGCAAGGGCATATCGATTCATGAGGAACAGCTGTATGACGGTGGTGGCCGTGCCTGGAGCGAGAGCCATGCCCGTGAGCTGCTGGGTGCCGCCAAGGAGCTGGGCTGCAATTTCGTACGTCTGGCGCATTATCCACATAACGAGAACATGACCCGCATTGCCGACGAGATGGGTCTTATGGTCTGGAGCGAGGTTCCCGTGTATTGGACCATCAGCTGGACCAATGCCGACACATACGCCAACGCATGCAGTCAGGTCTCTGACATGATTACACGTGACCGCAACAGGGCCAGTATCATCATCTGGTCGGTGGCCAATGAGACTCCACGTTCTCCTGAGCGTCTGGAGTTCCTTTCAGGGCTGATAGACCTTGCTCATGAATTGGACCCGACACGTCTGGTATCGGCCGCTATGGAGAAGCAGGAAATGCGGGGCAATGTCTTGACGGTCAATGACGAACTGCTGCAGAAATCGGACCTTATCAGTTTCAACGAGTATGTGGGCTGGTATGACGGTGACGTTGAGAAATGCCGCCGCGTAACCTGGTCCTTCCCGGTGGAAAAGCCTATAATCATCACCGAACTTGGCTGTGGAGTGAAGAGCGGCTATCATGGGAATGCCGATGAACGTTTTACCGAAGAATACGGAGTGGAGCTGTATAAGGCCCAGATCGAGATGCTTGAGAACATGCCGTGGCTGAACGGCTTATCACCGTGGATACTCAAGGATTTCCGCTCGCCCAGACGCCAGTTGGCAATCATTCAGGGAGTGTACAACCGCAAGGGCCTTCTTGACGAGAACGGAACCAAAAAGGACTGCTGGCAGATACTGCACGACTGGTACGAAACCAAGTGAGCTGATTACTGCTCCAGAAGACGGGCAGCAACGCTGTCGCCAAGGTCCCGTGCCTTTTCAAGGTGCGGGACTGCTTTTTTCCTGTTGTCCTGACGCAGATAGCATACGCCCATGAGACGCTGGACATCGGGGTTCTCGGGGTATGCTTCAACCAGTTCCAGCAGCATCGGCTGGGCTGTCTGTGCGTCTCCAATGCGCAGCAGCAGACTGGCATGCTCCAGCATGAGGGTGGAATCCTGTGGCGCCAGTTCCCGTGCCATGTTCATGTCCTCAAGGGCCTGTTCATACATCTTGGCTTCTATTTCGGCCTGATGGCGCAGGTAGAAGAATGTGGCGTTCAGGCTGGCACGGCCAGTGAGCTCCTCATAGCGGTTGAAATCCTGTACGGCTTCGCGGTGTCTGCCTGCCTGCTGCAGAAGTCCGGCGCGTTCAATGAGAAGCGTTCCTGCGCGTGGAGGAATGGGCTTGCCCAGTTTCAGTATTGCGGTATCAAGCAGTTCTATGCACTGTTCTGTGGCTCCTTCTATGCGGCTGCATGCCGTATATGCCAGCAGATAGGTGTCGGCACTTGAAAGACTTGAGGCGTTGAGCCTGCGGAAACTGGCCAGCGCTTCCGGGTACCGCTGCATGGCGAATTCAATGTTGCCCTGCAACTGGTAATAAGTGGGAACCGTGTCGATCGATATGGCCGTCTTCACCTCATCAAGAGCCTGCTCCAGAGTCCATGTGCTTATGTGGCCAAGGTTGTCGGTGAGGGTCGTATAGATGAGATTCGCATAGTCGCAGTGCATGCGGTCCTTTTCATCGGACAGCTCGATGGAGCGGGCAATCAGCTCCTCGGCACGGGTGTACTGCGTTGAATCGGTCTCAAGTATAAGGTATGAACCAAGGTTGAACAGCCCGTCAGGATTGTCGGGGAACTGGATAAGGAAGTCTTCCAGCAGCTGGCCGTAGTCCTTGCTGTCCATGGTGCTCTGCTTGATATAGACGTAGGCAAGAGCCTGCTCTACATCCTGAGGCAGGGACTTGCGTATGTGTATGTCTGAATATGCCCTTGTGTCAAGCGACATGGCCACAATCTCGATGTCGGCCACGAAACGTGCGTCAAGCGCGTATGTGACTGTGTCCGATGCCATGCCGTTCTGGACCATTCCCACAACCTCTCCGCTTCCGTTGATGACCGGACATCCGGCAAGCGCAGAGTCGAACGGCAGTGAAAGATTGTAGTAGAAATGGCTGTCGTCAATATCCATTGACTTGGATACCGATGCTGAAACCAGTTCTTTTGCCTTGGCGGCTCCGAAAGGAAGAATTGAGACTGCTGAACCTTCCGATTCCTTGTTGCCGGCCAGACTCACAGCACTGAGCTTCTTGTCAGGGGTAACCTGGAAGCGTGCCGCATCGTACATGTCATTGGCTCCAAGAATCACCTGAATGGGGCGTTCCGTTCCGGCTGCATCGACTGTGACTGCACTGTAGGCGTTCTTCAGGACCGAGAGGTCTGTTATGCCGGTGCCGTCGGCCGAAATGAAGAAACCGTTGCTGCGGGCCAGCTCCTGTCCGTCTTTGTCATATGTGATGACATGGATAACGCTGTTCTTCTGTGACTTGAACCACTTAGGGGTCTTGGCTGATGCGGGCATGGCCAGAAGGATTGCGGCCATTGCCGTCAGTATGGCAGTTCTTTTCATTCAGGATCTCTGTTTGACTATTTCGTAAATGAGAACGCCGGCAGCTACCGATACGTTCAGTGACTGTATATGTCCCAGAATGGGAATGCGCACCCATTCGTCGCAGAGTGCAAGGTGTTCCTGGGGAATGCCCTTGTCTTCGGCTCCCATGACAAGGCAAACCGGACCTGAATACTGGCCCTTGGTGTAGTCCATGTCGCCCTTTTCTGTTGCGGCGGCTATGCGGATGCCACAGTTCCTGAGGTATTTCAGGGTCTGTGCAATCTGGTTCTCGCGGCAGACGGGCAGGGTGTGAAGGGCTCCGGCCGAGGTCTTTATTGCATCGGCATTCACCGATACACTGTTCCTGGACGGGATGATTATGGCATCGACGCCGGCGCATTCGCAGGTACGGGCAATGGCACCGAAATTGCGTACATCGGTAACACCGTCAAGCAGCACGAAGAACGGGTCACGGCCCTGTTCGAATATAAGGGGAACAAGGTCGGAGACGTGCTGGTAGGTTATCTGTGTGGTGAATGCTATGACTCCCTGATGGTTCTTGCGGGTAATGCGGTTGAGCTTTTCAACCGGAACACGCTGAACGGGTATGTCCTGGCCTTTCAGGGCTGCAAACAGTTCGTGTGACAGGTCTCCCTGAAGGTCCTTCTTTATGAGCAGGCGGTCAATGTCCTTGCCTGCTTCTATGGCTTCAATCACGGCACGTATGCCGAATATCATTTCATCTTCCATTTTCTATGAGTGTTCTTGCGTTTTCAAGGGCGGCTTCAGTAAGTGTCTCACCGCTCATCATCCCTGCTATTTCGCGTATGCGGGCATCCCGGTCGAGCAGGGCTATCGAACTGTGGGTTCCGCTTTCGTCATCGGTCTTGAATACCTTGTAGTGGCTTTCGCCCATTGCGGCTATCTGGGGCAGGTGGGTAATGGCAATGACCTGATGTCCGCCGCCAGACATCCGTTTCATCATTCCGGCCATGCGCTGGGCCACGGCACCCGATACTCCTGTGTCAATCTCGTCGAATATGATTGTGGGCAGCATGCGGGCTCCGGCAACCAGTGACTTGATGCAAAGCATGACACGGGCAATTTCGCCGCCCGATGCAACACTGGAAAGTTCCTGCATGGGATGTTGCCTGTTTGCCGAGAACATGAAGCACACACTGTCGGCTCCGTTCTGTTCAAAGTTCCCGCTGTCTGAAAGGACAATGCTGAACTGGACGTTGGGTATGCCAAGGGGAATGAGCATTTCACGTACGCTCTTCTCGACCTGTGCGGCTGCTGCTGCTCTTGTCGCACTCAGCGCTGAGGCCGATTTCCTGAGTCTTGCGCCGGCCTTCTCCAGTTTCCGTTCCAGGTCTGCCATGTCCTGCTCATAGCTGTCGGCACCTTTGAGGCGTTTCTCAATACCTGCAGCGTATTCAAGCAGTTGGGCTATGCTGTCTTTCCTGTGTTTCTTTTCCAGCGAGTAGATAAGGTCCAGACGTTCGTTGACCGTTTCCAGACGGGCCGGGTCAAAATTGACGGACTCCTGTGCCTGGTCTATGGTGTCGGCTATGTCACGCAGTTCAATGAGGCATGAATCAAGCCTTTCCGACAGTTCCCGGGCCTGAGGCAAGTTCTTTGCTGCCGAACGCAGTGACTGCAGTGACTGCCGTAGCTGGCTTATGGCGGACTGTTCCTCTCCGGCCATCAGACCATAGGCGCTGAACAGGTCGCGTTTTATGTCTTCGGCATGTTCCAGCAGTTCCGATTCCTGTTCCAGCTTTTCCTGCTCTCCGTCCTGCAGACGGGCTGACTGCAGTCCTGACAGCTGGAAACGGAGGTAATCCAGATCGCCGGCATCGGCCTGTGACCTGGCTTTCAGGTCTTCGAGCTCGCGGCTGATCTGCTTCCATTCCTCGCGGTCGCTGCGGTACGCTGCAAGCTGTGGACCGTTGCCGGCAATGGCATCGAGGGTGGCCAGCTGGAATGACTGGGTTCCAAGTGCCAGATTCTGGTGCTGTGAGTGTATGTCAATGAGCAGGCTGCCCAATGTCTTGAGTTGGGACAGTGAGACCGGCGTGTCGTTTATGAAGGCACGGCTCTTTCCCGCCTGGGTGAGTTCACGTCTCAGTATGGTGTCCTCTGCGTCATAGTCAAGGGCGTTTTCCTGAAAGAACGGTTCAAGTCCGTATCCCTCCAGGCGGAAGTGTCCTTCAATGGTACAGCGCTCCTTGCCGTGGCTGATCTGTCTGGCATCGGCGCGACCTCCGAGAAGCAGGTTCAATGCTCCCAGAATGATTGACTTTCCGGCTCCGGTTTCACCCGTCATCACCGAGAATCCCTGACTGAACTGTGTGTCAAGTCGGTCAATCAGAACATAGTTGCTAATGTGCAGTTCCTTAAGCATCAGTTGTTGGATGTGATTGAGTTCCAGTCCTTTGACAGTGACGGATTGACTGTGTTCAGAATCTTGGTCACAGCTTCGCGCTCCTTCTGCTGGCCATCGGAATAGATGCCGGTAAGTTCATCCTTCTTGATTTCGGTGAACAGTATGGGTAAGGCCGATGTGGTCTTTGCCTGATAGGCCTGTGACAGCAGTTTTAGACTCTCGCTTATGGTTGAGCGTCCACGGCTGGCATTGGCTGCCATGTCGTCAAGACCTTTGCGGTGATATTCGTACATGAGCTGGCGCAAAGGGACCATGGTGCCGTTCATATAGTCGGTTATGATGGAGTAGCGGTTTGCACCTGAATCGAACGAGCGCCATCCTCCTCCCAGCGACTGTGAGTTGGCGGCTATGTTCTCAACCTGACGCAGTATCTCGCTGCCGCCGTTCAGGGACATGGTGTCAAAATCAAGTCCGATGATAAGCAGACAGTAGTATGCGAATATCGCAGTAAGATTGTTGGTGATGCTTGACGATGTGTATTCGATCCGGTCCTGTTCGGTGTAGGTGAATTCCACATTGGGGTCATGGAAATTGAACACTGTGGTGTTGTACGACGAATTGAAGACCGGACGGCTGCTCTGGACCGTGAGTTCGCAGGTCATCTTTCCGCTTTCCTGTTCGTACTTGTTGACAGTAAGATTGAAGTTGCACTTGATGCGCTCCTCGGGGGCAAAATGGAAGTCTGTCCATTTCTGGGTCTTGAGGAACTGGCCCAGTTCAGTGTTGAGTGAGTTGAACACATCCTTGTCGGTTCCCTGAATCTTTGTGGTGTTGATGGTCAGACTGGGACTGAGCTCCTGCGACCTTGCGCTTAGGGGCAAGAACAGGAACAGAAGGCAGAACAGCAGTGAAACCAGTTTTCCGACTATTGCCTTTGCCACATCCTTCTTGGACTGGAGCGGCAGACTGGTGCTTTCCTTACGGTCAATCAGCGTGACCTTGTTGGTGTCGTATCCGAAACCGGCACCGGGATCGCGCAGTGAATTCAGCACAATGAAATCCAGGTTCTTGCGCTCGAGCTTGTCCTGTGCATGGTCAAACTCGTTGTCGGTCTCCAGTGCGAATCCCACCATGCGCTGGTCAGGACGCTTGATTGCACCAAGACTTGCGGCTATGTCGCGTGTGGGTTTCAGGGTGATGGTCATTTCGCCCTTGCGCTTGATTTTCGTGTCGCTTGTGACCGATGGCGTGAAGTCAGCAACTGCTGCACACAGGATGGCGGCATCGCATTCGGGGAAATGCTTCATTGACTGTTCATACATTTCACCAGCGGTGGTGACATCGATTCTTTCAATTCCAGGATTCTGGGTCTTGAGACTTACGGGGCCAGCAATCAGAATGACATGCGCACCGCGTCGGGCGCATTCTTCGGCCAGGGCAAATCCCATCTTGCCTGTAGAATCGTTGCCGATGAAACGGACCGGGTCAATCCTCTCGTGTGTGGGGCCCGCTGTTATGAGAACTTTTTTTTTTGAAAGTTCAGCGGTTGAGGCAAAGAACTCTTCAAGAACCCTTACAATGTTTTCCGGTTCCTCCATGCGTCCCTTGCCGACCAGCTGGCTTGCCAGTTCTCCGCTTGTCGGCTCGATTATGATGTTGCCTATGCTCCGCAGCGTTTCGATGTTGCGCTGTGTTACCGGATGACGGTACATGTCCAGATCCATTGCCGGAGCAATGAATACCGGTGCCTTCATCGAGAAGTATGTGGTGCAGAGCATGTTGTCGGCCACTCCGCTGGCCATCTTGCCCAAGGTCGATGCCGTACAGGGCGCAATGAGCATGGCATCGGCCCACTGTCCAAGCTCGACATGACTGTTCCAGCTGCCGTCGCGCGATGAGAAGAATTCGCTGACGACCGGCTTGCGGGTCAGAGTGGACATGGTGAGCGGGGTGATGAACTCCTTGGCGGCCTGGGTCATGACCACCTGGACCTGAGCACCGGCCTTGATGAGCAGACGTGTCAGAAATGCTGCCTTGTAGGCGGCTATGCTTCCTGTTATTCCCAGGACAATGTTCTTTCCTTCAAGTGATGTCTCCATTATCTGGACTGCAGTTTGATTCTGGTGAGCACCTGTTTGGTGTTGAGCGGGAAATCTCCGTTCAGAATCCATGAATAGTAACCGGGATCGCGTTTGAACGCTTCTATTACCGGCATGTCCTTGTATTTGCCGAAATTGAATACCTCCTGTCCCTTTTCATTGCGGACAATGCGTCCGGCAAAATCGACGTTGCGGGTGAATGACGAGAATTCAGACAGGAAGGCCATGTCATTCTTGAGTGTATCAGGGTAGCGGTCAAGCTGGGCCATGAGAACTTCGTAGGTGGCGCGCGTGTCTCCATCGGCACTGTGTGCTGCGGTCAGATCCTTTCCGCAGTAGAGCTTGTAGGCGGCAGTCAAAGTACGTTGTTCCATCTTGTGGAAAATGACCTGCACATCAATGAAGCGGTGACGGCTCAGGTCAATGTCAACGCCGGCACGCAGAAACTCTTCGGCCAGAAGGGGAACGTCAAAGCGGTTCGAATTGAAACCGGCTATATCGGACCCCTCAAAGTCACGGGCCACTTCCTTGGCAATCTCCTTGAAGGTGGGGCACTGCGCCACATCCTCATCGGTTATGCCATGGACTGCCGTTGATGATTCCGGAATGTGCATTTCCGGGTTCACGCGGCGGGTGTGCATGTCCTCGTTGCCGTTGGGTGACACCTTGAGATATGATATTTCGACAATGCGGTCCGTAACCGTATTTGTTCCGGTTGTCTCCAGGTCAAAGAAGACTATCGGCTTTTCAAGATTCAGCTTCATTTTAAGTTTGAGGTTTTGTGTCAGTCGTTCAGAACCATTGGCATGAGCAGCATGAGCAGGTCTTCGCCTTCATTCTGCTGTGCGGGAACAACCACTCCTGCACGTGACGGGTCAGCCAGCTTCAGTATGATGTCCTGACCGGGGGTGTTGTTCAGAATGTCAATCAGGAATCCGGCCTTGAATCCTATGCTCATTGGAACGCCGTCATACTGGCATACCAGCCCTTCCTTGGCCGATGTCGAGAAGTCGATGTCCTGTGCTGAGATATCTACGCTGTCCTTTTCGATTCTGAGCTTGATGAGTCCGCTGCTGGCAGGTGAGAAGATGGACACGCGGCGCAGGGCGTTGACAAAAGTCTGGCGGTCAACGCAGAGGTGGTGCGGGTTGTTCTGCGGGATTACTGAATTGTAGTTGGGGTAGCGTCCGTCAATGAGGCGGCATACCATGCGGAAGTCCGACATGGTGAAACGTGCTATCCGGCTGTCGAATTCAACGGATATGTTCTGTGAGTCCTTGCCCAGGAGCGATCGCAGCAGAGTTGCCGGCTTCTTTGGCAGGATGAATGATGACTTGCCGTTTGTGGCTACATTCGAATTCTTGCTGCAGACAAGCTTGTGGCCGTCCGATGCCACCATGGTCAGGCCGCCTTCCGTTGCAATGTCGAAGTAGATGCCGTTCATTACGGGACGCAGTTCATCGTCGGCAGTGGCGAAGATGGTGCGTGACAGACCGTTCTGGAGAATCTGGGAATCAATGTCCAGAGAAGTGAATTCCTGTTGCAGTACGGCTGGGGTGGGGTATTCATCGGCATTCTGGCCGACTACCTGATATTCACCGTTCTGATATCTGATGACTGTGGTCAGGGCTGAGGGGTCAATCTCAAAACGGATTGGCTGCTCGGGAATTTCCTTGAGTGCGTCAAGCAGGGTCTTGGCCGGAAGGGCGATCTGTCCGTTACCGTCAGATTCCACAAGATCAAGCATGGTCTCAAGTGTGGTGTCGTTGTCTGCAGCAGTGACGGTAAGGTGCCCGTCCTCAATGCGGAGAAGGAAATCTTCAAGGATGGGGTAGATTGCCTTCGGGTTGATTACTCGGCTGATTGCCTGGAGATGACCGGAAAGGGTCGAACTGGAAATGGTGAAGTTCATATGGCTTGTCTTTTTTTAATTATCGTGTGTGTACGTTACTTAATTACAAAGATAGACAAAGAAATGCCCGAGCGAAAATTTATTTCACAAAAAATGTGGAATTGACTTGGATAATACATAAATTCGCAATGCAAATTATCATAATTACAGAACAAGATGGATATAACAGGTAAGATTATTGCCGCTCTTGAAGCACGTTCAGGTACATCAAAGGCATCGGGCAATCCGTGGAAAATTCAGGAATTCGTATTGGAGACCGTAGGTGAACAGTATCCCAAGAAAATGATGTTCAGCATTTTCGGAGAGGACAAGATACAGCAGGCTGCTATCAATGTGGGTGACAACGTAACAGTGAGTTTTGACATCAATGCCCGTGAATTCAACGGCCGATGGTACAATGACATCCGTGCGTGGAAGGTAACTCATGACGTTCCGGCAGAGGCTGCCCAGGCTCCTGTCGCTCCATTCCCTACCCAGGCTCCGGCTGTTCCTGCTGCCGATCCCTTTGCAGCAAGTTCCCCGAACGACGATCTGCCGTTCTGATTGGACAGTAATTGACAGATAAAACAATCCGGGGCTGCCATATTTCAACTGGCTGCCCCGGATCTTTTTTTGCCTTGGCCGGCTATCTGTTTGAATGCACAACTGAACTCAGGAGTTCATGCTGGCTAGGAATTCGGCGTTGTCGCGTGTTCCTTCAAGGCGTGACTTGACAAACTCCATGGCTTCGATGGGGTTCATGTCGCTCAGGAACTTGCGCAGGATCCACATGCGGTCAAGAGTATTCTGGTCAAGCAGCAGATCGTCGCGGCGGGTGCTAGATGCCACAATGTTGACTGCCGGGAATATGCGCTTGTTGCTCAGGTTGCGGTCAAGCTGCAGTTCCATGTTGCCCGTACCCTTGAATTCCTCGAAGATGACCTCTTCCATCTTGGAACCGGTGTCGATGAGGGCTGTGGCTACGATTGTTAGCGAACCTCCACCTTCAATGTTTCGAGCTGCTCCGAAGAAACGCTTCGGCTTGTGCAGGGCGTTGGCATCGACACCACCTGAAAGCACCTTGCCCGATGCCGGGGCCACTGTGTTGTATGCACGTGCCAGGCGGGTTATGGAGTCAAGGAAAATTACCACGTCATGGCCGCATTCAACCATACGCTTTGCCTTTTCGATAACTATGCTTGCAATCTTCACATGATGTTCGGCGGGCTCATCGAAGGTCGATGCAATGACTTCGGCCTTGACGCTGCGAGCCATGTCGGTAACTTCTTCAGGGCGCTCGTCAATGAGCAGCATGATCATGTATGCTTCGGGGTGATTGGCTGCGATGGAGTTTGCTATGTCCTTGAGCAGCATTGTCTTACCTGTCTTTGGCTGGGCTACGATAAGGGCACGCTGACCTTTGCCTATCGGAGCGAACATATCGACTACACGTGCTGACATGTTGTCGTCATGTCCGTTGCACAGAGTGAATTTGCTGTCGGGGAAAAGCGGTGTCAGGTGTTCGAACGGAACTCTGTCACGTGCTATTGACGGCTCCAGGCCATTGACCTTGAGAACCTTTACAAGTGGAAAATATTTTTCACCTTCTCTTGGCGGACGTATCACACCTTCCACAACATCACCGGTCTTGAGCCCCAGATTCTTGATCTGGTTCTGGGAAACGTAGATGTCATCGGGCGAAGCCAGATACATGTAGTCCGATGAACGCAGGAATCCGTAGTTGTCGGGCATGATTTCCAGTACGCCTTCTCCGTGCAATACATCACCGAAATCGTACATCGGTTCGGCCGGCCGGCGGTTCTGCTGCTGGTTCTGCTGGTTCTGCTGACCCTGCTGATTCTGCTGACCCTGCTGCTGTCGGCGTTCGTTGCGGTTCTGCTGCCTCTGTGAAAAATCAGTCTGCTGTGCCGGTGTCGATTCATTCTGGACCGGAGCTTCGGTCTGGACTGTGGCCGATTCTGCCTGAACGTCGGGTTCGCTATCGGTTGGAGCCTGAACGGTTGGTAGGGCATCCTCTTCGGGCCCGACCTGTTCCTCGTCAGTGCTGTCCTCTATCTCTGGCAGCACTACCTTTTCTGACTTCTTGGAACGGTTGCGGCGGCGGCCCTGACGTGGCTGTTCCTGTGATGCCTGTTCGGGTGCTGCTTCTTCCGGGACTGTGGTCTCGGCACTGGCTGATGGCTGTGTCTGAGTTTCCGGCTGTGGAGTGCTGACGTTATCCTTCACTTCAACAGTGCTTTCTGCCTTTTCCTGATTTTCAGCCTGATTTTCAGTGCTGTTCTTTCTGCCTGGCTTACGGCCGCGCTTCTTCGGCTGCGGTTTATCTTCTGTCTGAGCCGTTTCAGCCGGCTTTTCATCGGCCTTGGAAACCGGAGCTTCCTGTGCGGCAGGCTTTTCGGTCTTGGATTCCTTTGGCTGATTTTCCTTTGCGGGCTGCTTGTCGCTGCTGATTCTTGGCTTGCGCTCCTTCTTCTGGTCGCGGCCGCTTACGGGAAGTTCAGACTGTTTGTCAATGATTGCGTAGATGAGGGTGTTCTTGTCCATGGACCTGATGCCTTCAACGTTCATTGATTTGGCAATGTCCTGGAGTTCTTCAAGATTCTTGTCCTTGAGCTGTAGTATGTGATACATATTGGATTGTATATTCCTGAAAACGGGAAAACTTTTGGCGAAGCCATAAGAATCCGCTTGTCAGGGATGATGAAATGAAAGTCGAAATATGGTTTGTGATTGCCCTCGGGAAAAACGGAATAAGTCCTGAAAACGGTCTCTTTTTCCAAAGGCGGTGCAAATATAGTCAAAAAGGGAGAGCTGCAAGCGGTTGGCTGCTTTTTTTACAGGCTCCGGTTGATTTTTTCAATGTAACCCAGAATGTCGTCCCGTCCGGTGCGGTCCTTTGATGAACTTATGAAATGCGGTGGCAGTTCTTCCCATTCCTCGGAAAGACGGTCCAGGAAACGCCTGACATTCTCTGCCAGTCCTCCGTGGCCCAGCTTGTCGGCCTTTGTGAAGATGATACCGAACGGGACAGCGTTCTCGCCCAGCCAGGTTATGAACTCCAGATCAATGGGCTGCGGTTCAAGGCGGCTGTCTATTAGTACGAAAAGCGATGTGAGCTGTTCTCTTTCCAGTACATAATCCTCAATAATGTGTTTGAGCTTCTCCTGCTCCTTCTTGCCGCGCTGGGCGTAACCATATCCGGGAAGGTCAACAAGGTACCAGCTGCCGTTTATGATGAAATGGTTGATGAGCAGCGTTTTGCCTGGTGTGGCCGATGTCATGGCCAGTCCCTTTCGTCCTGTAAGCATGTTGATGAGACTTGATTTGCCCACATTCGAACGTCCTATGAATGCGTATTCCGGCATGTTGTGCTGCGGACACTTGTCAATCTGACTGTTGCTTATGACGAATTCAGCGCTTTTGATTTCCATCGTGGTAAAGGATTTGGATGTGCAAAAGTATGCATTTTTGACTGTAATTCCTTATTTTTGCGCCTGAAACGATTTATTCGGTACAATGGACAGACAGTATCCGTCGGCTGCATTGGAAAGGGCTGTCGGGGAATTCTCCCAGCTTCCCGGCATAGGGCGCAAGACTGCGCTCCGGCTGGTGCTGCATCTGCTTTCAAGACCTGAACAGGAGGTCAGCCAGTTCGGACGCGTGTTCTCGACCTTGAAACAGGATATCCGATACTGTAATGTATGCCACAATGTTTCCGATACTGACACCTGTGAAATCTGCGCCAATCCCAAACGTTCCAACGGGCAGATATGCGTTGTGGAAAATGTCCAGGACGTGCTTGCCATTGAGAATACCATGCAGTATCAGGGGCTGTACCATGTGCTGGGCGGAGTGATTTCTCCGGTTGACGGGGTGGGACCTCAGAATCTTGAGATTGCCAGCCTGGTGGAACGTGTATCCGCCGGTGGGGTCGATGAGGTCATCCTTGCTCTCAGCCCGACCATGGAGGGCGACACCACGAATTTCTTCATATCACGCAAGCTCGCGCCATTCAATATCAAGGTGAGTGTGATTGCGCGTGGTGTTACGGTTGGAAACAATCTGGAGTATGCCGATGAGCTTACACTTGGACGTTCAATTCTGGACAGGACACCATTCTCCTGACCTCTAAACAACATATAGACTATGGATTCAAGAAAAATGTCAAGAAGACTGATGATCGGATGGTTTGCCGGTTATGTGGTATCGGGTGTGATTTCAGTACTGTATGAGTGGGGACCGCTGGAGAAGGGAAGTCTTACCGATGTCAGAACCATCTATATTCTTCAGGTCGTGGCTGTGGTCCTTGCCCTGGCACTCATTCCGCTGGCTCTGCGCGGATTCAAGAAAATGATTGACCGTCTGGATGAAAAGGACTGGGAGGAGGACAGGATAGCACGTTTCTACATGACATGTTCGTGGCTACGTCTGCTGGCCTTCTTCATTGTCATGGTATTCGGCATGCTGCTGTATTATCTCATTGACGATAGTCTGGGGCTGTATGTGGCTGTCATTGCCGCTGTCTGTTCCATGTTCTGCTTCCCAACAAAGGCCGCAATTGAAAGCGAAACAGGAATATACTGATTGTCTGTATGCCATCGCTCAGCGTCATAATTGTCAGTTACAAAGTCCGATACTACATTGAGCAGTGTGTGGATTCAGTCCTGCGTTCACTGCCCGATGCTCAGATTATTGTCATTGACAACGCATCGGCTGACGGTTCTGTGGAATACCTCAGGTCCCGTTTCCCTCAGATTGAGGTCATTGCCAATCCTGAGAATTCCGGATTCGGCAGGGCCAACAACATTGCTCTGCAACATGTCGAAGGCCGGTATGTGCTGTTCCTGAATCCTGATACAGTGGTGGCTGAGGAAACCTTGCCCGGTTGCGTGAATTTCATGGATGAGAATCCCGGGGTGGGGGCTCTCGGTGTCAGAATGCAGTATGGAAACGGACGCTTCGCGCTGGAATCGCGCCGTTCGGTTCCCACTCCCAGGGTGAGCTTCTATCACATGTCCGGACTTGGACGGCTGTTCCCGCATTCCCGCCGCTTCGGCCGATACCACATGACATATATGGACCGCAATTCGGATTGTCCCATTGAGGTGGTTTCGGGCGCTTTCATGTTCGCGCGCACTGATGTGGTACGCGACCTGGGGGGCTTTGACGAAAGTTTCTTCATGTATGGCGAGGATATAGACCTTTCATACCGCATTCTGAAGGCGGGATATGCCAATCATTATCTTCCTCTGCCCATTGTCCATTTCAAGGGCGAGAGTACCGTCAAGACATCATTCCGCTATGCCAAGGTGTTCTATGATGCCATGCAGATATTCTACGACAAGCATTTTTCCAGTTACAGGAAGGTGTTCTCGCTGTTCGTGAAACTGCTTTTGAAGATCAAGCAGATATCCACTTACATTGGGCAGAACATTGATGCCAAACGGCAGAAGATGACGGTTGAAAAGGAACCCTGCCTGTTCGTCGGTTCGAAGGCAAATTATGATAAGGTGCGGAAACTTGTGGAGTCGAGTGCCTGTCTGCGTGATGCCAGCTTCATTGAGTGTGCATCGGAAATATCCATACCGGATTATTGTCTTACCGGTCAGGGAGCGGTGCTGTTCGATGTGGACATGTTCGGCTATGGGAAGGTTATGGAGTGGATGTACAATACTGCCGGGGCAGGACAGACTTTCACTATGGGGCTGTTCAATTCCGCCACAGGACATCTGGTGACTGAAGACGAAGTGCTATGAACAGACCGGCAAGACTGAATGACGGCAGGATATGGCTCCGTGCTCCCGAGCCGGAAGATCTGGACCTGCTCTGGAAAATCGAGAATGACACCGGAATATGGCCGGTCTCGTGCAACGTGATGCCGTACTCCAGACATCAGCTGGCAAAATACATTGCGGAGAGTTCGCATGATTTCATGTCCGACAGGCAGATACGTTTCATTGTCTGCATGTCCGATGACTCCACGCCCGTTGGCTGCGTGGACCTTACGGACATTGATCCGTACAACGGTCGTGCAGAAGTGGGGATTGCCCTTCTGCCGGAGTTCCGTGGCCGGGGGCTGGCAGCCGCTGCACTTGCCCTGATGTCCGGTTATGCTGCCGACACACTGCACCTGCATCAGCTGTTCGCATACGTTCCGGCAGAAAACTGTGCAAGTATGGATCTTTTCCTGAAAGCCGGCTTTTCAAGTTCGGGACACCTTCACGACTGGCTTTTCGGAGGAGACAATTATTCCGATGTGGAGTTCCTGCAAAAAATTCTTTGAAAAAAAGTGCCTTGCCTCTTGCTGAAAACAAAAAGTCGTCATATCTTTGCACCCGCAATCGGGAAATGATTGCAAGCTCTTTAAAAACGGTGTGTTAGTTCAGCTTGGTTAGAATGCCGCCCTGTCACGGCGGAGGTCATGGGTTCGAGCCCCATACACACCGCACCAAAAGCCCTGCAGATATCTGCGGGGCTTTTTTTATGTTCACATGAAAAGCAGTTCGCGATATTTCGGCAGTGGCCAGAGCTCGTCATCGACCATCAGCTCAATATCGTCTATGTGTGAGCGGATTTCTTCCATTTTCGGGAATACGGTGTCGTGGTAGGCGATGGCCTTTTCGCGTTCCGATTCAATGTTGTTGGCTATCTTGCGGCGCTCGATCAGTTCATCCGTAAGCTTGCGTATGTCTGAAATATGTGTGGCTATGGTCTTGATGCTGTCAATGTTCTGGACTGAGTACCGGTCACCTTCTTCCTTGCCGAGTACGGTTTCCATCTTTATGACATTGTCCAGCAGTTCGCTCTGGTACTTTGTGGCTATGGGGATGATGTGGTTGATGGCCAGGTCGCCCAGAACGCGTGCTTCAATCTGTACCTTCTTGGTATAGGTGTTCCATTTGATTTCGTTCCTGGCGCGGAGCTCGCCTTCGGCCATGACGTTCTGGCTGTGGAACATTGCTATGCTGTCTGCGGCCAGATAGCTGTCGAAAATCAGCGGGGCACTGGTCTCGCAGTCCAGGCCGCGTCTGGCGGCTTCGGCCTTCCATGCATCGGAATAGCCGTTGCCGTCGAATCTGACAGGCTTGCAGTATTTTATGTATTTGCGCAGTACTTTCATGATGGCGAATTCGCGTTCCTCGCCTTGGGCAATGAGTGCTTCCACGTCATCCTTGAACATCTGGAGCTGTTCGGCCATGGCGGTGTTGAGGACAATCATCGCTGTGGCGCAGTTGGCTTCGGAACCGACAGCTCGGAATTCGAACCTGTTGCCGGTAAACGCGAAAGGCGATGTGCGGTTGCGGTCGGTATTGTCCAGCAGCAGTTCTGGTATCTGTGGGATGTTCAGCTTGATCTCGCGTTTGCTCAGAAGCCGTACAAAGTCATCGTTCTCCTCCATGTGGTCGAGAACGGACGACACCTCTGATCCCAGGAAACTGGAGATGATGGCGGGAGGTGCCTCGTTCGCACCGAGACGATGTGCGTTGGATGCTCCAGCAACGCTGGCCTTGAGCAGACCGTTGTGGCGGTATATTGCAGCCAAGGTGTTGACTACGAATGTTATGAACCTGAGATTGTCCTTGTCGTTCTTTCCGGGGGCCATGAGTGGCGCACCGTTGTCGGTACCGAGGGACCAGTTGCAGTGCTTGCCGGAACCGTTCACGCCCTTGAATGGCTTTTCGTGCAGAAGGACACTGAAGCCGTGACGTTTGGCTACGGATTTCATCAGTGACATGAGTATCATGTTGTGGTCTACAGCCAGATTGCATTTCTCGTAGATGGCGGCAATCTCGAACTGGTTTGGAGCGGTTTCGTTATGACAGGTCTTGGCCGGGATGCCCAGTTTCATGGCCTCGATCTCCAGGTCGTTCATGAAACGCGATACCCTTTCCGGAATGGCTCCGAAATAGTGGTCATCCAGCTGCTGGCTCTTGGCGCTCTCGTGTCCCATGAGCGTTCTGCCGGTCAGGACCAGGTCGGGACGTGCACCGAACAGTTCGGAGTCAATGAGGAAGTACTCCTGCTCCCAGCTCAGATATGTGTTGACTTTGTGAACGCTCTTGTCGAATAGCCTGCAGACCTGTGTGGCGGCCTTGTCAACGGCATGAATCGATTTCAGCAGTGGAGCCTTGTAGTCCAGGGCTTCGCCGGTGTAGGCAATGAATACAGTGGGGATGCAGAGGGTGCCGTCCATCAGGAAGGCAGGGGAGGTGGGGTCCCATGCGCTGTAGCCTCGTGCTTCAAAGGTGCTGCGGATACCTCCGTTCGGGAATGACGATGCATCCGGTTCCTGCTGTCTGAGCAGCTTGCCGGAGAACTTCTCTATGACGCCTCCCTTGCCGTCCAGTTCAATGAAGCCGTCATGCTTCTCGGCTGTCGTGCCTGTGAGCGGCGAAAACCAGTGGGTGTAGTGGGTCGCACCGTTTTCCAGTGCCCAGCACTTCATGCCGTCGGCCACTTCATCGACAATGGCAGGGTCAAGCGGCTCGTCACCATCCATGACCGCGACCATCTGCGCATAGACCTGCGAAGAAAGGTATTTGTACATCTTGGCCTTGTCGAAGACCATACATCCAAAGTAATCACTGGGCTTACCTGTGCTTTTAACCTCAACAGGCTTCCTGGCCGATGCTCCGGCTATTGCCTGAAATCTGATAGAACTCATGTATCCGTGCTTTTGTTGTGCAAAAATAGTCAAAATCCAGCCGCAAAATGAAAATGCGGGTCAAAAATGGAATGATTCTGCTGAATATTACCCGAAAACAGTTAATTGTGATTCTTTGTGAAAAGACTGCATGTGGATGCACATTATTTATAACTACAACAAAATACATAACAAACGTGAAAATATTTGGATGAACTTACAATGTGTAGTTTATTTGCATCGGAAAGCAAAAAACAAATGATATGAAGAAACTGACAGACAAGGAACTTGAGATAATGAATGTGCTGTGGGACGGACAGGCCATGTCCATGCGCGACCTGTTAGGTAACCTGCCCGATCCCAAACCTCATTTCAATACCGTATCGACTTTTGTGCGCCGTCTTGAGGACAGGGGGATGATACGCCACATTGAGCTTGGACCGCGCTTCTTCCATTATGAGGCAGCACTTACGCGTGAGCAGTATGCCGAACGCATGAACCGCGAAAGCGTTGACAAGCTGTTTGCCGGATCATACATGGATTTCATTTCATGTCTGGTCAAGAACGAAGAGATAAGCATTGACGAACTGAAGGAACTGATCAGAATGGTAGAAAAGTAATATGGGCAGCTTTGTAATTTACATACTTGAATGGGCGTTGTCACTTCTGGTGCTTCTGCTCATCTGGAAACTGGCTTTTGCCGGTACCACGCTTCACCGTTTCAACCGCTTCTATCTGCTGGGTGCCACGCTTGTATCGGCACTTATCCCGCTGGCCGGCATTGAGATAGAGCAGGCACAGGCGCTGGCCATTGAAGACACCCGGTTCGCAACTGTACTTCAGCAGGTTGACATTGAGGCCATTGCATCGGACCTGACAGTGAATGAAACGCAGACCGTTTCAGGAGACCATGTATGGGCATGGGTGCTTGTGGCCGCGTATGCCATGTATGTGGCCGTGCTTGTCGTGGGCTGGCTCCGTTCAATGCTGCGTATGGTCCGTTTTCTGAAGGGCAAAAGTTACTGCAGGATAGGGCACGGCATAAGACTTTACAGGACCGATGGTGACATGGGGCCGTTCAGTTGGATGAACTGCATAGTCATTTCGAGAAAGGAGAGCGGTTTCGCACGCCGTGCGGGACTGCTGCACGAAATGTACCACATTCGTCTGGGACACTACGCAGACCTTGTGTTCCTGCTGCTGTGCACCATACTGAACCCTGTATGCTGGCTTGTACTTGGAGAGATAAGGATAATCCATGAATTTGAAGCCGATGACTGCGTGACAGACCGTCTTGGCATACAGTCCAGGGATTACCAGAAACTATTAATAATGAGAACGGTTGGAGCAGAGGCCTATGCGCTGGCAAGTTCTTTTGAGTCAAACATTAAACAGAGAATCATTATGATGAAAAAAGAAAAGACAATGAGACGGCGCATGCTGTATCTGCTTGCCGTTGTTCCTGCCATTGCGCTTCTGCTGATGGCCTGTGGTTCACAAAAGAAAGTACAGACGGACAGAGCTGCATCGGCTCAGGCGGTGGCCGGTGGAGATGACGTGTTGATGCTTGTTACAGAGATGCCGGAATTTCCGGGTGGAACCGGGGCCTTGCTTGAATTTCTGAGAGCCAATATCCGCTATCCGAACGAAGCACGTGAGAAAAACGTCCAGGGGCGTGTGCTTGTGAGCTTCATAGTTGAAAAGGACGGAAGCATAACTGACGTTCATGTTGCAGATGACATGAAACAGGTTATCAAGTCCAATCCGCTTCTGGTGGACAAACTGCTTGTCGATGAGGCTGTGAGAGTCATTTCCAAGATGCCGAAATGGGAACCTGGAAATGATAATGGCCAGCCTGTACGAGTCAGTTACACGGTGCCTATCAACTTCCGCCTTGATGGTAGTCCTGAAAATACCAGCGATATGGTTATTGTGGCATGGAATACCGATGAAACCGGTCAGAAGCAGGTAGGCTGCATGCTGGCAGGGAAAAACAGTGCCACATCGGAAGTCATGTTCGTGGACAGCAAGGATATCAATGCCAATGTGAAGAAAATCAAGAAGACTGACCAGGGCATTTTCTTCCTCGAGAATGACAAGGACACGAACAAACAGTTCGATGCTGTCAAAGAAGCATTCAGGAAACAGAAAGGGTTAGAGGTTACTTACCTGAAATGATATTGACAACCCGATGTGACAGAATCGCCATGTCCTGTCACATCGGGCTGCAATCAAATGATTCACAGTTATCAATAGTTTGTTAGTTTTATAAAAATCATACTGCGTCTCTGACGCCGTAGAACAAAAGTTCTTTGAAATCAGTGTTATTAAATCTCATGTCCGCATGTTTTCCGGACATGGAAATAAATCGCTCCACCATTGCAGCGTTGTGCAGCAGCGTTTTGGTAGAACCCACCGAAAGGTCCATCCCCTGCAGACGTGCAAAAGCCCTGGCAATGTTGACATAAGTGAGGGATGCGTTGAAGGCAAACGACAGTGCATTGCTGTTTCTCGCCTGGCAGTGCGTGAGACCAGTGAACTGCTTGGCATCACGAAAGACGAACTCCAGCTTGAAACGTGTTCTGTAGATATCTCAGACGCACGTCATCGCGGAAGCGGCTGACAAGGTCAAAGCCAAGCCTCTGTACACCTGTGACGAAACTCTCCTTTGAGAAGTATGCGTCAGCTACTATGAGCTTGCAGACCGACAGCAGCTGTCTCCTGATGCTTGTGAGCATCCTCAGATACCATCCGGTAATGGAGTCCGGGTCATCCATACCTTTGGTGCATTTGGGCTTGCGTCCGCGCTTCTTCCCGGTGAACGTCTGCTCTGCCTTAAGGAAGATGGAATCCCTGGCATCGGCATCAACAGTGGAGATGCCGAGTATCTCCAGCCCCTTCTTCATGGCCGATGCACAGCCGGACCAGAACCAGTCAACACCAGGAGTCTTCTTTCCAGACTTTGGAATGTAGCACGGATCAATGGCTATGGCAATGCGATGCCCGCGTGCCGGTTCATATATTTATAACACTTTTTTCGACCTTAGTTCTACTGCTGCAAAGTTGTCTGTTGAAGTGACGAAAGCGGACTATTTGAAATGTAATTTGTTGATAACTATATATTTATGAACTTTTTAACGAACTATTGTAATATGAAAATCAAACATTTCATTCTTTTTCTACTTCTATCTGTTACAATAGTATCATGTTGCAACAAAAAACATTTATCTGTTCCCAACAATGATATTGATTTTAGAAATCTGACAGAATTCACGATAGACGGTATAAAGTTGGACTTTGATGTCATTGGCATAAAGGATATCTGTATCTGCGATTCTTTGTTACTTTTCAATACTACAGATGCAACTGGATATTTGAAGATTTTCAGTTTGAATAATCTTAAAGAATTGGCATCAATCTGTACCGAAGGAAGGGCCGCAAATGAGTTTATTTCACCTACTTTGTTATCAAAACAATATTATCATAGAGATGGAGATGTAATATTGCCAATGATAGACAATAAAGCGTTTATCAAAGAGTTGAACATCACTCAATCACTACTTAAAAAGAGATCTGTAATTGGTGAGAAAGGAGATAATATCAATGCTTATTTGGGGACCTCTTTAATAGTGAATAATAACTTGTCTGAAAGATTTGAATACTATTATTCAAACAGGGATAATCTGGCAATAGAAGATTCCAAATATACGCCTCCATACTATTATGTTACAAACGGAGATGAAAAAACGAAAATTGATGTGTTCAAAAGAATAATGGATTCAGACGTTGAATCATTTGCACCAGTATGCTACTCAAGCGGTTTGATAAAACATCCTTCACAGAACATCATAGTTCAATATTTCACTTACTTGGATTATCTGATTTATTTTGATCTAGACAAAAAGAACACATTTTCTGTGCATCAGATGGGATCAATATCATTTGACTCGTTTTTGTCCAGTAAGGCAAATGGTGGAAAAACCATCTACAATTTTTGTGCAGCAGACTGTACTTCGGATTTCATCATATTCCTATACGGCGCAAATGACATGACTATAAACTCCGATAACTATAATAATTCTCCATTTGATATCCTGTTGTTTGACTGGAAAGGAAATTATTTGGCAGGAGGACACTTATGTGATGTTGTACATGATATAGCTTACGACCGGATTCATAAGAAGTTGTATGGCATAAATAGGAGAGATGATATTATTTATCAGTTTGATCTAACAGAAATTGTAAGGTATCTTGAAACAATAGTTCGTTAGTTTTATAAAAATCATACTGCTGCTCTGACGCCGTAGAACAAAAGTTCTTTGAAATCAGTGTTATTAAACCTCATGTCCGCATGTTTTCCGGACATGGAAATAAATCGCTCCACCATTGCAGCGTTGTGCAGCAGCGTTTTGGTTGAACCCACCGAAAGGTCCATCCTCTGCAGACGTGCAAAAGCCCTGGCAATGTTGACAGAAGTGAGGGATGCGTTGAAGGCAAACGACAGTGCATTGCTGTTTCTGGCCTGGCAGTGCGTGAGACCAGTGAACTGCTTGGCATCACGAAAGACGAACTCCAGCTGGAAACGTGTTCTGTAGATATCTCAGGCGCACGTCATCACGGAAACGGCTGACAAGGTCAAAGCCAAACCTCTGTACACCTGTGACGAAACTCTCCTTTGAGAAGTATGCGTCAGCCACGATGAGCTTGCAGACCGACAGCAGCTGTCTTTTGTTGCTTGCGAGCATCCTCAGATACCATCCGGTAAGGGAGTCCGGGTCATCCATACCTTTGGTGCATTTGGGCTTGCGCCCGCGCTTCTTCTCGGTGAACGTCTGCTCTGCCTTCAGGAAGATGGAATCCCTGGCATCGGCATCAACTATGGATATGCCGAGTATCTCGAGCCCCTTCTTCATGGCCGATGCACAGCCGGACCAGAACCAGTCAACACCAGGAGTCTTCTTTCCAGACTTTGGAATGTAGCACGGATCAATGGCTATGGCAATGCGATGCCCGCGTGTCGGTTCATATATTTATAACACTTTTTTCGGCCTTGGTTCTACTGCTGCAAAGTTGTCTGTTGAAGTGACGAAAGCGGACTATTTGAAACGTAATTTGTTGATAACTATATATTTATAAACTTTTTAACGAACTATTGAAGGCTTATGAGAAATGCTTTTTATGCATTATTAACGGCAGCGTCATTGTTGTCCGCGTGCAAGAGTAATATTCACTCTGGCGGGACAATGCAGATTACAAAAGATGATGTAATCCATCTGGACGGAACTCTTGAAGACAATTTCATGAAAAGTTGGGAGTACATCCTGCTTGATGAAAGTACCGATGCGTTGCTGGGTACCATCAACGATGCCATAAGGTATGACGATGGCCTGTTCTTTATACACAGCGATATGGATAAGGCATCAACGATAAAGGTTTTTGACCGATCCGGCCATTACCTTAATGACATAGGCAGGATTGGCAGGGCGCGCAATGAATATCTCTCTCTGGACAGCTGGAATCTGGACACCCATCGGAATGAGGTGCTTATAGTAAATGGTGACGGCTATGACGGAAAGGCTACGATAAAGCGTTTTGACTACCAGGGCAAATTTCTGGGACAGATTGATATAGATTCAATAGGTAAGGAATACGTTACAGTGAACGGTTTTGCCAAATGTTATTCAGACGGTTCCCTGCTCATGAAAGACTATATGCATTCATTCCCTACGTATGACTATTTCATTCTTCATACAGACGGTAGCGCCAGCCCTCTCTTTGAGATGTCAGAATATCATCAGATGCATGCTCCTGTTGACCCTGCATTGGTACTTCAACAAGGAGGATTTAAAAACGAGAACGTGAACTGGGGGTATGAGATTATTTCCGGCGTTTTCAATCTACACTCTGACACCACGTATTTGACGCGTGCATTGGATAATCATATATATCGTATCTGTGACTACAGCGCTGAATGTATAGCTGAATTGTCTTTCATTCCAAATCCTCCAGAAAAGTTCAAAAATGGTCTGGGTTATGAAGAAGAGACGGATCCTTATTCAACATTCTATTTTGCAGACATGAAAGATTACCTGCGTGTGGGCTACAAAGATGGCATATATTTGTTTGACAAATCCACATACAAGTTATATCATACAAATCATGACGCAATAAACACTTCATTTCCGGATACTCGCATCCTTTCTGTCAGCGACAATGACCTGATAGGATTTGTTGATGAATTTTTTATCTCCGATGCGTTAAAACTGATGTCTAGCCCTAACTACGACCACCGCTACACCCCAGAAGTTGAGGACTTCTATCGCAAAGCCAAGAATTGCGAGAATCCTCCTATAGTTATAGCACACTACAAATGACACAATTGGACCGGTTCACTGTGTCATAGTGCGCAATAATGTAAAGCTAAGCAGGTAAATTTAACGTGAGTTCGATGAAATATAATTAATTGATAATTTGGTGATTAGCGGGATTTGTTGTAAATTTAAAGTGAAATAAACAAAAACCCACAACAAACCCTCGCTATGTTCACCGACGATAAAATTATTCACTTCGTTCAAGCGCAAGCGTAGTCCTGAAATATTCTGTCTTGCCGATGATTTCTGCAAGTTTTTTGATTCACAGGTCAAGAAATACACGTTGGCAGATCAGTCAGGCAGTGAAAACAAACGCAAATATCACAGAGAACCGACAATGTCCAAAGCTGAGATTATGCTGATAATGATACTGTTTCACGATTCCGGTTACAGATGCCTGAAACATTTCTATATGGATAAAGTTTGCAGGCATCTCTCGCATCTTTTCCCGAGGACCGTTTCATACAACAGATTCGT
>JAZUEH010000038.1:0-9060 GCA_045640065.1 Bacteroidaceae bacterium | reverse complement strand
GTGGTCTTGTGGATGAAGTTCTCGAAGGCAATCGGATTGCGATACTCCTCGGGAGTCATCAGTTCAGTTTTGGTGCACGATGCCATTACTGTGATGGCGGTCATTGCAAGAAAATAAAACTTTTTCATAATGTTTGAATTGATTGATTATTAATTATTTTACTTATTATTTTCTATCACTCGTCACTTGGAAAATCAACAGGTACTGTAATCTCCTCCCAATCGCCCACATCGACCTTCCACATGCCGTTATCGCCACCTACCGGTTCCACATCGGGGATCTGAATGGGGGTGTCGCTGCCGTCGGGCAGGTTGTCTGAGCCTATGTGTATGTTTATGCGTAGGGTTCCGTCTTCTGTGACTTCGGTTATGAGGTCGTCTATGCTGCGGGTCTCCTCATAGATTTCGCCATTGATAAGGACGGCTCTGAACTCGAAGGTGTAGCCTGACAGAGGTCCGGCGCCGGGTCTCAGGCCGAAACAGCGCAGGTCGCCGGACATTATGCCATCGGTCTTTGAGCCTTCAAAGAAACGGCTCTCAGTGAACGTGAGCTTGTGTATGGCCGATCCGTCAGTGGGGCGGTTCCCGCTGAAATTGAATCCGTCAGCAAAGCCGGTTATGTATGCTCCGGCCGAGCTGATGTCGTCCATGCCGTGGACCTCGACCTCTATCCTGACGGGGTACGTAACTCCGCGCGGAACGGGACGGATGGTCATCTGCTCCTCAATCAGCATCATGCGGGTCATGCCCATGGACATCTCAAGGGCCTTGGTGCTCTTGGAGCGGACGCCACGGGTGTAGCTTACCATTTCATCGGTGACTTCGAGCGGGACCATCATGTCAACGGCCAGCAGGTCGGGTTCGCGGGCAACATCTATTTCACCGCGCATACGGCTTATCCTTTCACTCTTGGCCAGAGCTCTGAGCTGGTCAAAGTATTCGGTTCCCTCAAAGTAGATGTTGTCGAAGTCGTCAAAGGTCTCGTTGAAGAATACGGCCTGGTACTTGCCTTCCAGCAGATTGACATTGACGGTGTCGCTGTGGCTCAGTTTGATGATGGGGTCGCCGCCATTCACAGGATAGAACGCCACGGTACGGCCGTTGATACGGTCGCCGGGAGCTACGGCACCCACAGTCTGTGCCTTGGTCTTGAGTCCTGACTGCTCCCAGTCGAATATGACGGTGATGTCGGCCGTGTTGATGTAGTCGTAGTCAAGGTCACGCCACTGGCAGGCGGCGGTCAGCATGACCGTCACGAGCAGGAACAGGACTCTATTTGACAAACGGCGTATCATTTGGCCAGGTTGCGGTATTTGCGGTTATATGTCTTCTGGCCAAGCTTGTACACAAGCGACAGCTTGAGTCTGGTGGGACCCAGCCACTGTGTGCCCAATGTACGGCGGTAAGCCAGTATCGTATAGTTCTCTACGGGTTCGTACTGTTTGTAGGTGGTATTCAGGTAACCAAGTCCCAACATGGTCTCAAGAGCCCAGTTGTTCCCGAAATGCCATGAGTATCCGGCACCGGCTCCCACATTCCAGAATTCGCCCTGGATTCCGCGCTTGCTGTTCTGCAGGTCATAGCGTCCGGAGTTGATGTAGGCCCCGACAAACCATCCGTCCAGCATGGGGCGTGTCACACGGTCACCCAGCCAATAGCGGCCCTCGAATGTCATGGAATTTGCCTCATAGCAGAAGCTGTTGTCACTGGCAAGCCACCACGGAGCCATCCATTCGGCAGCAATCGAGAAGCGGGGGCCTACGGGGATTTCCAGTTCGGCATTGAAGGCTCCGGCAACATCGGCCAGCAGATTGGTCTTTATTGCCATGGGCGGGAATCCGTGCTTTGGACTTTCGGGTGCGGCAAGCGGTTCAGGTTCAACGACCGGTTCGGGAGTGTCCGTAAAATCGGACATGGTGACAGGTTCGGTATGGGCAGTCAGTTCTACAGTCTTAAGGACCGTATCGGTTGCCTCATGATAGTACACATCAATCTTTGAAATTCTGAGCAGCGGATAAAGGTTACGGTAAATGTAGCCATAGTCGGGAACCTTGGTCATTCTCTGCTGCCGGACTTCATTCGTACAGTCCGATTCAAGCACGTCCAATGTGGCACGGCGCGACCGTTCGCCCATGAGCCTGTCATTGCTGACCAGTTCGTGGAGAATGTCCCATGAACTGTCGCTCCAGTCACGTGATATGATCTGATAGTCAGGATAACGGCCGGCAAGAAACGCGCGGGTGGATTCGCACCGGGCTGAAGCAAGCTTGACGTTGTGTCCGGAACTGCCCTCGGGCGATGAAAGCGACACAATGGAAATGCCGTCAATGACATGTCCGGGAAGGACAATGAAACTGTCAAGAGCGGCAACGGCAGAGGCATTGTCCAGATACTCCGGATTGAAGGAGTCAGAGTCGAATCCGAAACTGATCTGGCGGCTGAAGACAAGGTCCGATGACAGTTCCTCAGGAACAAGTCTGGAATACAGTTCTTTTGCACTGGCCGTATATACAGCCAGGATCAATGCAATTGCAGTAACTAATTTACGGACAGCAATTTTCATCAACAGCGTTACTACTCTATCCTATACCTTATAATGATGCGCGTGCACGCGCACGTCTTTTAAAGCCGCAAATTTACAACAACATTTGTATAACGTGCAATAAAATACAGAAAAATATGTAGAAAGATACAAAAACAAGTGTGCCGGAGAATCTCCGGCACACTTTTCTGACTTCAGTCGGGGTGACTGGATTCGAACCAGCGACCACACGCCCCCCAGACGCGTACTCTAAACCGGGCTGAGCTACACCCCGATAATTGCGGGTTCCGACAGGAACTCCTGAAATCGCCGCAAAGGTATTCCTTTTTCTTTAGATTATCCAAAAATGGATGCTTTTTTTTGCCTGTCAGCCAAAAATCATCCCTCACGAAGGAAATCCAGCATCTCCAGGAACAGGTTTTCTGTGAGAACGGCAGTTGCAGGGTGCCCTTCGGAATCGGGCAGCAGAACCGTGACAGACTTTGCACCCGCCATACACAATTCACACAGACGGTCATACTGATGGCAGTCGAAAAGCACCGGACCTGTCAGTTCACGGGCTGCATACTGATGCTTGCGGACCCTGGCCTGAGGCGCACCCGACAACGCCAGCGACAGATACGCCTGACCGGCAAGGGCCCACTGCAGGCTTCCGCCAGCATTATACTCCTGCCCCCTGTCCCTGGCGGCCGTTTCCAACGCGGCGGCCAGAATTTCACTGAACTGTTCCATTTTCTGAACCTTTCCGGCAAAGCTACAAAAAGCACATTGGAAAACGTCATAAAAAAAACGAATCGCATTAAACTATACGCTGCTTTGGATGTCTAAGCTAAGCATAAGCCAATAATCCGTCGCGCCCGAAATGAAGAGATTTGTCATGTTTTTTTTCTTAGAACTTCTGTTCTGGTCAGTGTCTTTCGCGCAGACCGGCAGGGAAAAGGAAAAGAAGCTTGACGGCAAAGCAACAGTAGGGGCGCACATCATTGACGGCAGCACTACAGAAAACATGCCTCAGGTTACAGTACAGTTGTTCCAGCTTCCTGACACCACATTCATTCACGGCACCGTCACTGACAACGAAGGATGGTTCACCATAAAGAAAGTACCCGTTGGCGATTACATGCTAAGGTATTCCTTCATGGGCTACAACACCATAGATTATGAACTGAGAATACTGAAGGAGGACAGGGACCGCGCACTTGGGGTTTTCAGGATGATGGATGCCAGCATAATGCTCGACGAAGCCGTCATTGAAGAGACCCTTCCTCCCACTCAGATGGTTGAGGATACGCTTATGTTCAACGTGAGTGCCTATCGTGTTCCCGAAGGCTCGGTTGTGGAAGAACTGATAAAACGTCTGCCCGGTGTCGAGGTCGATGAGAACGGCGGCATAACGGTGAACGGCAAAGAGGTCAGCCGCATTCTGGTTGACGGTGAGGAATATTTCGGCAATGACCGGACAATGGCCACCAAGAATCTTCCTGTAAACATTATTCGCAGAATCAAGACATATCAGCGCAAAAGTGACCTGGCCCGTGTGACCGGTGTCGACGACGGTGAGGAGGAGACGGTTCTGGACCTGGAAATCAAGCCGAACATGAAGAAGGGCTGGCTGAACAACTTCGATGCCGGAGTGGGAAAGCCCGTGGGCAACAACGATTATGGGGAATGGCTCAAGCTGCTGTACTCCGGACGCTATACCCTGAACCGTTTCATTGCAGGTTCACAGTTCTCTCTCAATTTCAATACCCAGAATTCAGGACGCGGAAACGGTGTCAGCAACAACACGCAGGTGGGTCTCAACTTTTCACGGAACGTTGGCGAGAAATATCCGCGCAGACGTAACGAATACCCGCTCCAGCTGGGCGGAAATGTAAGATGGAACGGATCATCGTCCAGATCGCTCAGCGAATCGGAATCGGAAACGTTCACTACGGAATATACATCGGCCTCGTTCAGGAACAACCGTTCGAACAGCGGGAACGGCAATGGAAGCGTCAACGGCGAATTCCGCGTGGAATGGCGTCCTGACACCACCATAGACATCATTGTCAGACCCAGCTTCTCAGTAAGCAGGAACCACAGCAATTCCAGCAACCAGTCCGTGACATTCAACACTGACCCGTATCAGGCTACAACAATGACCGACATTCTGGACCAGTACCTTACATTAGGTCCCGAAATGCTGGATTCGATTGGCGTCAACTCACAACGCAGCACATCGAAGAACAACGGTGGCAGCAATCAGGTGAACGGAGAATTCCAGTTCAACAAGAAACTGCGTGAAGACGGACGCAACCTGACAATAAGGCTTACCGGCCAGAAGAACAAGGGGGAGAGCCGCAGTTACTCGCACTCGCAGCAGGACTACTACCAGATGCACAGCCGTGACACCATAATGAACCGCTTCAACATAAACCCGACCGACAACAGCAGCTGGAGCGGCCGCATAATGTGGAGCGAGCCTCTTGATTCCGGCAAGCGCAACATCCAGCTGAGCTACCAGATTCAAGCAAGCCGGCGAGAGACCAACCGCGAGACATACGTCATGCCTTCGCACGGAGAGTTCGAGGACTGGGCCGATGACTGGTATCTCCCGTACGAGATTGAGCAGTATCTGAACAGCGAGCTGAGCCGCAGGGCAACGAACGTAAGCCGTAACCACACTCTGACACTCCAGTACAGGCATAACACAGACCATACCAACTTCAATCTGGGTGTGAACTTCATGCCGCAATATACCGGCATGGACAATTTCCAGTACATGGGTCAGACCATAGGCGACACGGCACGTGTGGTCTACAACTGGAGTCCTTCGCTGAACTGGCGTTACCGCTGGAACAACAGGAAGAACATACAGTTCACACTGCGTTCCAACACCAGCCAGCCAAGCATGGAGGACATGCTTGACATAACCGATGACAGCAATCCGTTGAACATACGCAAGGGTAATCCGGGACTGCTGCCCACTCTCAGGAACACGTTCGAGACCAATCTCCAGCTGTATTTTGACTCGACCCAGCAGACCTTGAATTTCAGAGTGTCGGTTGACAATTCGCTGCGGAACATCTCCAACCGTACTGACTATGACCCGATGACCGGCGTGTCAGTCACACAGCCGCAGAACATGGACGGTTTCTGGACCAACTGGAACACCAGCGGCAACATAACATTCAACCAGACAATCCCGAACACCAAATGGCGTTACAACACGTCAATAAATTCGTCATTCCGCCATCAGGAGAGCTACACAAGGACCGGAAGCATAGGCAACTACAAGGAAAGCGGAGGTGACGGAAGTGCCGTGCTGGCAACCACAAAGACCATCACGGCAGGACAGAACGCATCGGTCACTTACCGCACACAGGCTGTGGAGTTCACGGCAAACGGACGGTTCAACTGGAACCATTCGGAGAACAACATACGCCAGAACGGAAACATGGACACCTATACGTTCAGCTACGGATTCCGGGGAAATGCCCGGCTGCCGTGGAAGAACATCAATCTGGGAACCGACATAACCATGCAGAGCCGCCGCGGATACAGCGGTTCGTATAACCGTGATGACCTGATATGGAATGCCAACGCTTCAATAAGTTTCTTCCCCGGCAATGCGGGAACGCTACAGATCCAGTATTACGACATTCTGAACGATGAGAGCAATGTGAACCGCAATGTAAGCACCACAGGAAGGACCGACACCAAGAACAACAGCGTTCACAGCTACATAATGCTCCATTTCATCATGAGGGTGAACGTGTTCGGAACCCATCAGGCAAGACAGGAAATGCGCCAGGAGAACAGACAGCGCCAGACTGCCCAGAGCCAGAATCAGAACCGCAACCAGAATCAGAACCACAACCAGAATCAGAACCGCAACCAGAATCAAAGACAAGGACAGAGACAAAGATAACTTATAGATAAACGATAAAGGACAGACAATGGGTTTTGGTTATTACTGTCCTGTCAGCCTCCAATCAAACCGGGTATCTCTTTAATAAATGATTGGGGGCTGATTTTTTATCCGTCAGTGCAGGCGCGTTAAGCTTTTGTTTTGTATCTTCGCACTCTTGCATCAGGTGATTCAATTCATGACTGGAGACATTATCTTCGTTATTGCAGTTCTTGTTGCTCTGAGTGTCCTCTACATGTTCGGCAGGCGTCACAAGCCTGTTGTCAAGGAGAGCGCAGGTGAGATACAGCCGAAGCAGCCCGACCATGGTACGGAATGCTGCGGCAAGCATGCTGTCTGTGAAAAGCAGAAACTGGCCGAAGCACGTATGCGTCAGGCACAGTATTTCGATGACGAGGAACTGGACCGTTTCATAGGGCGGCAGGCCGACGGATATGACGATGATGAGGTGGAAGAGTTCCGCTATGTCATGTACACCATGCAGACTGACGAGGTCAGGGAGTGGCTGGAATGCATACAGGCAAGGGACATTGAACTTCCGGACCAGCTCAAGGAAGAGGCATACTCTATTCTGAACGGACAATGATACGGATACAGGACAGGATTTCAGGACGAAAGGCAGGAACAATGACCGTTCTGCTGTGTTTCGTGCTGTTCCTGTCAGGTTGTTCCACCTCCCGCAATACTGCCGCCTCACGTTTCTATCATGCCGGAGTCGCGAAATACAATACCTGGTTCAACGGGAAACAGGCCTTTGACAAGGCTGTTCTCGCTCAGGAAAAGGCAAAGAAGGACAACATGCTTGAAGTCCCGGACATGTTTGCCATCAACGATGACAAGGTGCTGGCGGTAGGCACATCGGATTTCGACATAGCCATAGAAAAGGCCAAGAAAAGCATAAAATTGCATTCCATTACAGCCAAGCCCAAGAAGAAGGACCCGGACAGGCAGAATGCCAGGGACAAGGAATGGCAGAGCAGGAATGAGTATAACCCGTTTCTCTGGAACGCCTGGATGCTCATGGCCGATGCCCAGGCCCACAAGGGCGAATTCCTGGAAGCGGCAGGAACCTATTCGTACATAGCCAAGCTGTATGAAAGCCAGCCCGACATTGCAGCTCAGGCTCTGAGCCGCATGGCCTGGTGCTATTCCAGGCTCGACTGGTTCTATGAGGCCGATGAACTGTTCTCACGCAGTTCGGGCATGAAGGCCGCACGTCAGACCGGACTGGACATGGCAGCTCTCAAGGCATCGGCACTGATAAGCCAGGAGAGATATGAAGAGAGCATTCCGTATCTGGAGAAGGCCATAAACCGCAAGCATAACAGCCGGGCCAACCGCATGAGGGAACACTATCTGCTGGGGCAGCTGTACAAGGAGACCGGCCGGTACGATGATGCCCAGAACTGTTTCGGCAAGCTGATACGCATGAATCCGGGGTATGACATGGAATTTCATGCCCGCATAAGACAGACCGAGACGCTCGCCTCAGGAGCCAATGTCAGGAAAGCCATGGGCAAACTTGAAAGAATGCTCAAAGACGGCAAGAACAAGGACCGCAAGGACCAGATCTATTATGCCATGGGCAACATCCTGCTGTTGGAGAATGACACGGTCAAGGCTTTGGAACTTTTCGAGGAAGGCAATCTGGCTCAGGAGAAGAGCACTCCTGAAAAAGGCATACTGCTGCTGACAATGGCCGATATCTACTGGAAGCAGGGCGAATACGGGAAGGCAGGAGAATGCTACTCGCAGGCTGTGGGAATGATTGGCAGCCGACATAAGGATTTTGAAACTGTCAGGTTGCGCAGCGAGGTACTTGAAACACTCAACAACAGTCTGTGGAACGTCCGTCTGCAGGACAGCCTGCAGTGGCTGGCTACCCTCCCCGACACACAGGTCATCAATATCATTGACAAGGTCATTGAAGAAGTCAAGGCCAAGGAAGCACGCGAGGAGGAGGAAGCCCGCAAAAAGGAGGAAGGAAAAGCAATCCGCCCGCAGGCTGACGAAACCGGACAGGCCGGAGGATGGTACTTCTACAACAGCCAGGCAGTTGAACGCGGCCAGCTGGAGTTCCGCAAGCTGTGGGGAGAGCGCCAGCTTGAAGATGACTGGCGACGAAGCAACAAGAGTGTCCTTGCCACAGAAGCCGGCAGTTCCAATGGCGGAGAATCGGATGCCGGGTCCATAGTCCCCGACTCCACAGGTTCAGGCAGTGATTCGCTGCAGGATACAGAGCCGGTCATTGACCTTCATGACAGGCAGTACTATCTGGATCAGATTCCGCATACCCCCGAAGCCGTTGACAAATCCAACCGTACGATAACACGCAATCTGATGGATGCCGGACTTGTATATAAGGACCGGCTTCAGGAATACGGGCTGGCCGAAGGCTGTCTGTGGCGGATCGTGTCCCAATACCCGGGCCTGACAGAGGCCGATGATGCCGCCTACAACCTGTATCTGATGTATTCGCTGTGGAACAGGCCGGAAATGGCTGACAGCTGCATAGGACTGATGAAGGATCTTTTCCCGGAAAGCGAATACACGCTCATGGTCAGCGACCCGGACTACATTGACAATGCCCGCTTTGGCCGACATCG
>JAZUEH010000037.1:0-5635 GCA_045640065.1 Bacteroidaceae bacterium | reverse complement strand
CATTTCACACATTGACCGTATGGACTGCGGTTTGATATGTGACCATCCTTTCTTCTGTACCTGCGGAGTCGGTTTCGATGCGGCCATCAGCATGAGTTTTTCAAAAGCCGGATCACGTGGAATAATCACTTATCTGGAAAGCATAGTCAGGGAGATTTCCACCTACAAGAATGAGACATACCGTCTTTTCATTGATGGAAAGGAGCAGGAATTCAGCGCATTCATCGTTACCTGCGCCAATGCCGGGCAATGGGGAAACAACGCTTACATCGCCCCGAAAGCATCGCTTCAGGACGGTCTGCTAGACATAGCCATAATACCGTCATTTACCGCAATCGATGTTCCTCTTATGGCTCTGCAACTGTTCAACAAACAGCTCGACAAGAACAAGAATGTCATGATATTCCAATGCCATGACCTCAAAATAGTCAGGGAAAAGCCAGGTGTGGCACACTTTGACGGAGATCCCACAATGATGGATAGCGAAATAAGAATAAGTATCGTTCCCGATGCCTTGAATGTGGTAGTACCCAACAAACACCGTACAATCTGATTATACAAACAGTTCCAAGAATATGAAAAGTCTGGTAATCGTTGACCTGCAAAAGGATTTTTATGACCCTGAAGGGTCGCTCTATGTTCAGGGTGCCGAATCATTTCCGGAAAGGATAGCCGCACTTGTCAATGACTATGACAGGATATTCTTCACTCTTGACTGGCATCTGCCATCACACTGTTCATTCAGTGCCAACGGAGGAATCTGGCCTGCACATTGCGTACAACACAGTTGGGGCGCTTCACTCCCAGACATTGTCATCAATGCCGTTGACATGAAAAGACAGGAGGTATTCTTCTATGAGAAGGGCACCCGTTCATACGAAGAGGAATACGCTGCCTTCAAATACATAGAAGACAACCAGTTGAGAATTCTTTCGGACAGTGAAGAAATCGGTATCTGCGGGCTGTGCGGCGACTACTGCGTGGGGCTGACGGTAGAGCGGCTTATCGAACTTGGTCTGAAGGACAGAATCGTTGTCTTCAAGGACTGTATAGGATCAATAGATGGCGGAAAGACATTCCACGACCTTGTCGAAAAGCATGGTCTGAAAGTCTGTCACAAGTAAAAGTCTTTGACAAGTTCAATGTAATCCGATGACGAATTCCCATCAGTGCCAAGGATAGAAATGACCGTACAGTCGCAAGCTGCCGGTTTAGAGGAAAAAGTCAGCAGACTTCTTTTGGGTGTTTTACCCTCCTTGGTACACACATCGGTCCTTCTTATCGGATATAATGCATTCATTGCGAACGCGCGGACAAAAGCCGCCATTCCATCGGCTGGAATCACGACAGAGAACAGTCCATCCGGCTTCAACAGCCTGTTCACACAAGCAGCCAGTTCCTCGAAGCTCAGATTGTCACCATGTCTGGCATTGTTTCTTGCCTCATCGGGACAACGGAGCGAATTCCTGAAAAAAGGTGGATTACAGAGTATCGTCCCAAACAAGTTCTCAGGCTGAAAATCCTTGACATCGCAACAAGCACATTCAATCTTTTCAGCCCATGGCGAAGCTGAGAAGTTGTCGGAAGCCTGAGCAGCGGCTTCACAATCCAGTTCCACAGCAGTCACCGGCTTCACATTGAAAGCAGCCGGACTGCCCTTACAGCAGGTTTCAAGACGCTGTGCCGCAATCAGCGCCACCACGCCCGTGCCCGTGCCGATGTCAAGTATGGGCAGACCGCCATCAAGCGAAGCCCACGCTCCCAGCAGAACCCCATCGGTCCCGACCTTCATTGCACAGCGGTCCTGCTGTACGGTAAATCGTTTGAACTGGAACCATGAGTTTGACATATATGCGCGTGTAATTGTACAAAAGTACACATAAATCATTATCTTTGCACTTTTGAAATAAAAGAAAGAAGAACTTTCATAGGATATGGCAAAGAAGAAAATCACAGACCAGGATGAAAACATTGAGAATCAGCAGCTTGAGCAGGAATTCGATGAAACGAATCCCGCTTTTTCAATGATTGCCGACTTTGACGGAAACGAAAGCAGTCTCTTTGAAGACACGACGATAGATGACATAATCCCCATTCTTCCTCTGCGCAACATGGTGCTGTTCCCGACAGTCGTCATGCCGGTTTCAGTAGGACGGAAATCATCGCTGAAACTCATTCAGGACGCCCAGGCTGCCGGTACACTCATAGGCGTGTTCTGTCAGAAGGACCAGCAGGTAGAGGAACCGGGAATGACCGATCTTTACCAGACGGGAACGATTGCAAAGATCATCAGGATTTTCGATATGCCGGACCACTCCACCACCGTGGTCCTGCAGGGCATGCAGCGCATCAGCCTCAAGCAGATCACCGGTAAGAAGCCCTATATTCTGGGACACGTGGAAGTATTTCCGGAAATTCTGCCTGCAACCCGCAGCAAGCAGTTCAAGGCAGTTATCGATTCACTCCGCGACGTTGCCGTCAAATACGTGAAGGCATCGGACAGTCTGCAGCCCGATGCAGCATTCGCCCTCAAGAACATCAGCAACGGAATGTTCCTGACCAACTTCATCTGCTCTAACTTCCCGCTTGACATCAAGGAAAAAGCCAAACTGTTACGTGAATCCGATTTCTATGAACGGGTCTACAAGCTGCTGTCAATACTTAACCGCGAACTGCAGCTGGCACAGCTCAAGAAGGAAATCCAGAACCGCACCCGAGAAGACATAGACCACCAGCAGAAGGAGTATTTCCTGCAGCAGGAAATCAAGAACATTCAGGCCGAGCTTGGAGCTGGCGGTCCCGATCAGGATATCGAGGAACTGCGCCTCAAGGCCGAAACCAAGCAATGGAGCGAAGACACACGACACATATTCGACAAGGAGCTGTCAAAGCTGGAACGCATAAACAGCCAGTCACCTGACTACAACATCCAGCTCACATATCTGCAGACCATGCTTGACCTGCCGTGGCAGTTCTGCACCAAGGACAATCTTGACATCAGGAATGCGCGCAAGACTCTTGATGCTGACCACTACGGACTTGAAAAGGTAAAGGAACGCATCATTGAGCATCTGTCGGTAATGAAGCTGCGCGGTGACCTGAAATCACCGATACTGTGTCTGTACGGTCCTCCAGGAGTCGGAAAGACATCACTCGGGCAGTCAATTGCCCGTGCCCTGAAGCGCAAGTATGTCCGCATATCGCTGGGTGGTCTGCATGACGAATCGGAAATCCGCGGTCATCGCCGCACATACATCGGCGCCATGCCCGGACGCATCATAAAGGGGCTCATGAAAGCCGGATCGTCCAATCCCGTTTTCATACTTGACGAAATTGACAAGGTCAGCGGCATGAATGTTCAGGGAGACCCGTCATCGGCTTTGCTGGAAGTGCTGGATCCTGAACAGAACAACGCATTCCACGACAACTATCTTGACATTGACTACGATCTGTCAAATGTCATGTTCATTGCCACTGCCAATAACCTGAGCACCATCCCCACGCCTCTTCTGGACCGTATGGAACTGATTGAGGTGAGCGGATACATAACCGAAGAGAAAATCGAGATAGCCCGCCGACACCTGCTTCCGCGTCAGATGGAGGCCAACGGAATCAGGAAGGGTATGCTGTCCATTGGCAAGGAAGCCATGGAGGCCGTCATTGAGAACTATACCCGCGAATCCGGCGTTCGCGAACTGGACAAGAAGCTGGGGAAAATATGCCGCAAGACCGCCTGCAGGTTCGCTGAATCAGGCCAGCAGTCAAAGGAAACCATCAAGGCCTCCATGTTGCCTGAAATCATCGGTACGAAGCCTTACCTGCGCGACAAGTACCAGGGCAATGAATACGCAGGTGTGGTGACAGGACTTGCATGGACATCGGTAGGCGGTGAAATCCTTTATATCGAAACCAGTCTGAGTCACGGCAAGGAAGGCAAACTTACCCTGACAGGCAATCTTGGCGATGTCATGAAGGAATCGGCCATGCTTGCCATGGAATATATCCGTGCCCACCATGACCTGCTGGGACTTGATCCGGCCGTCTTCAATTCATGGAACGTACACATCCATGTACCTGAAGGTGCCACTCCCAAAGACGGACCATCAGCCGGAATCACTATGGCAACATCCATAGCATCGGCCTTCACACAACGCAAAGTAAGAGAAGGCATTGCCATGACCGGCGAGATTTCGCTTCGTGGCAAGGTCCTGCCTGTTGGAGGCATTCGGGAGAAGATTCTGGCTGCCAAGCGGGCCGGAATCAAGGAACTGATTCTTTGTCAGGAAAACCGCCGCGACATTGAGGAAATTCCGTCAATGTATCTGCAAGGACTTGAGTTCCATTACGTTGACAGAATATGTGATGTCTGGCAGCTGGCTCTTCTGGACGAAAAGGTCGACAACCCCATGAACATTGTACCTGACCCAGCTCCGGTCATCCAGACCGTTCCGGGAACACCGGCAGCACTGGCCGCTCCGGCAATACAGAAACCGTCAGGAGCAACCGGAACCAAATGACGAAAGTGATGCAACCGGGACTGACTTTTGAACTTCAGCATACCGACAGCGGGTCAAACGCCCGTGCCGGGCTCATATCTACCGATCACGGACAGATCGAGACACCGATCTTCATGCCAGTCGGTACCGTAGGCTCAGTCAAGGCAGTTCATCTCAGAGAACTCAAAGATGACATCAAGGCCCAGATCATTCTTGGCAACACATATCATCTGTACCTTCGTCCCGGTCTGGATATTCTGGAAAAAGCCGGTGGACTGCACAAATTCAACGGTTTTGACCGTCCCATGCTGACTGACAGCGGAGGCTTTCAGGTCTTCTCGCTGGCAGGACTCAGAAAGATGAAGGAAGAAGGTGTCACCTTCCAGTCACACATTGACGGTTCCAGGCATCTGTTCACGCCCGAGCGTGTCATGGACATTGAACGGACAATTGGCGCCGACATCATGATGGCATTTGACGAATGCTGTCCCGGAGACGCCGATTTCCAGTACGCCCGCCAATCAATGGAACGCACACACCGTTGGCTGGACCGCTGCGTAACCCGCTTTGAGGAAACAACGCCAAAATACGGTTACAGACAATCCCTGTTCCCCATTGTCCAGGGATGCCAGTACGCTGACCTGAGAAAGCGCTCGGCCGAATTCATCGCATCAAAGGACGCTCCCGGCAATGCCATCGGCGGTCTGGCTGTAGGCGAACCTGCCCAGGTCATGTATGAGATGATTGACGTGGTGAACGGAATCCTTCCAAAGGACCGTCCCCGTTACCTGATGGGAGTGGGAACCCCGCAGAACATCATCGAAAGCATAGCTCTTGGCGTTGACATGTTCGATTGCGTAATGCCTACCCGCAACGGCCGCAATGCCATGCTGTTCACCAAAGACGGCATCATAAACATACGAAACAAGAAATGGGAGGACTGCTTCGAGCCCATTGAAGCCGATGGTGCATCGTTCGTTGACACTGTCTACACCAAAGCATACCTGCATCATCTGTTCAAGGCCCAGGAGTATCTGGCTCTGCAGATTGCATCGGTCCATAACCTTGCGTTCTACCTTTGGCTGGTCCGTGAAGCCAGGAAAAACATTCTGGCAGATGACTTTCACCATTGGAAACAG
>JAZUEH010000036.1:0-16478 GCA_045640065.1 Bacteroidaceae bacterium | reverse complement strand
GCCAGCGCAGGATTATCAATAAGACTCCATTGGCGTCGGGCATATTTGTGACTCCATCCATTCCCCTGACGCGGGAAATCAATCCATTCCGGATGTCCGAATTCATTACCCATGAAATTCTGATATCCTCCGTACATGGTTGATACGGTAACCAGACGTATCATCTTGTGCAGAGCAATTCCACGTGCAGTAACATCATTACCCTGGGCTTTTGAAAAATGCCAGTACATGTCCGAATCAACAAGACGGAATATAACGGTCTTGTCACCTACCAGTGCCTGGTCATGACTTTCCACATACGATATTGTCCTTTCGTCACTTCGACGGTTTGTTGTTTCCCAAAGAATGCCTGACACAGACCAGTCCTCGTCCTTGCATTCCTTTATTGTCTTGATCCAATAATCCGGAATGTTCATGGCCAGACGATAATCAAAGCCGAATCCACCATCTTTGAAAGCCGATGCCAGTCCAGGCATACCGCTCACCTCTTCGGCTATTGTAATGGCATCGGGTTTATGTTTGTGAATAAGACGGTTGGCAAGCATCAGATAACAGGCGGCATCATCATCCTGACGGCCGTTGAAATAATCCTCGTAGCTTCCAAACGATTCACCAAGCCCGTGACTGTAATAGAGCATTGAAGTGACACCGTCGAAACGGAATCCGTCAAAATGGAATTCATCCAACCAATAGCGGCAGTTGGACAGAAGGAAATGCAACACCTGATTCTTGCCGTAGTCAAAGCATAGAGAATCCCAGGCACTGTGTTCGCGGCGGGACCCGGACAGGAAATACTGAGATGGATCTCCTGCCAGATTGCCAAGCCCTTCAAGTTCATTTTTAACGGAATGCGAATGTACAAGGTCCATGATTACGGCTATTCCCATTCCATGAGCCGCATCTATGAGTTCCTTGAGCTCCTCGGGCGTTCCGAAACGCGATGACGGTGCGAAGAAATTCGAGACATGATAACCGAAACTGCCGTAATAAGGATGTTCCTGGATTGCCATAATCTGAATACAGTTGTAGCCGTCAGCCTTGACTCTTGGAAGAATCTTGTCCTTGAATTCAACATACGTTCCTACATCCTCCTTTTCCTGGGCCATACCGATATGGCATTCATATATAAGAAGCGGCTCACGCTGCGGCTTGAACCCTCTGTTCCTGAACACGTATTTTCTGTCCGGCTCCCAGACCTGAGCCGAGAAGACCTTGGTTGCATGGTCCTGAACCACACGCCTGCACCACGCGGGAATCCTGAAACCGTCACCGCCATTCCAATATACGTGAATCTTATAATGCTGGCCATGACCAATCCGATTGAGGGGCACAGACAGTTCCCAGTCTCCGTTATCGCCAGTTCTGGAAAGTCTGAATTCAGGAAGATCCTTCCAATCTGAAAAATCACCGGTAAGGTATATTGCCGTCGCGTTCGGAGCCCACTCCCTGAACACCCAGCATGATTCTGTCTTATGCAGTCCATAATACAGATGTCCCAATGCGAAACGTGTCAGGGATGCGTCTCCGACCAGTTCCTTCTCTTTCTCAAGAGCATGTCTGTGTCGGCCTTCAATAGCCTCTTCATAAGGCTTCAGCCACGGGTCATGTCTGATAATTCCTAACATCTCTTCCTGATTTTGATAACGATTTTCCGAACCCCCGTTTCTGTAATGGCTGGTGCATGACCTTCGCCCGGGAAAAATACCACGAACATACCTTTACGTACATTAAGATAAGTATCACACTTACAGGGAAAGAACTCTACGTCAGATTCCTCTTTGTATGGAACTGAAGCTTCTGGCAGAAATGCAGCCGGCATGAATCCCATCTCCTCGTCATTGCTAACAGGAATCTGGATATCTATGTACTGTCTGTGAGCTTCTATAGGTGCCTGATTCCTTGTCTGAGTTTTCTGATTATTGCTATTGACAAACAGATCATCGTCTGACAGAATTATCCTGCCTTCTTCAAGACTGTTCAAATCTGTAACCTCAAGAAATTTCAGAACCAGATCAAGATATGGAATCTGAGCTGAATATTCACAAAGATGATCCAATGTATCCAGAATCATAACGACTAATAGTTAATAGTCCTCAACTTATTTCCGTTAATATCACGAACCGTAAAAGACCCGACTCTTCTGCCATTATCAAAACTGCCGGAGAGGGTGTTTCCACCCGATTCGGTTATTTTACCTTCTCCATGCGGTTGACCGTCCACCAAAGGCCCCTCATACTTACTTCCATCAGACAGGGTAAGAAGTCCTTTACCATTCGGGAGATCATTTTTCCAGTCACCGGTATAACTGTCACCGTTTGCCCAGACCATAGTACCACTGCCATCTCGCATATTGTCCTTCCACCGGCCTTCATAATGGGAACCATCGGCCCAACGGAAAACGCCCTTCCCGTCAGCCTTGCCATTCACCAGATCGCCTTCATATTCGGATCCGTCAATGAAGCTGTAAATGCCATGTCCCTCTATACGGCCGTCACAGAAATCACCGGTATAACTGTCACCGCACTCAAATGTGCACTTTCCCTTACCATGTTCCATATCCTTGCGCCATTCACCTGAGTACGAGTAGGAGCCACTGACATATTCGCCCTTACCGTTGCGAAGTCCTTCAGTCCAGGATCCGTTATACGTTGAACTGTCGCTCCAGACCATTATGCCGATGCCATCACGTTTGCCATCATTCCATTCTCCACGATAGTGAGAGCCGTCATTCCAAAGATAAACGCCCTTCCCTGACCGTTGTCCCTTTTCCCAGTTGCCTTTATAAACGTCACCGGCCAAATACTGCATTTCACCCTCACCATGATACAAATCGTTTTCCCAGTGTCCGATATACCGGTCACCGTTACTGAACTTGAATATTCCGAGACCATCCATCCGGCCTTTTACATATTCACCTTCAAACTCATCTCCGTTCATGAAAACGGTTTTACCCACCCCATTGGGTCTGCGGAATTTCAATGGACCTGTATATACGGCACCATCAGGGAAAACATACGTCTTGTCATGATTGAAAAATGTCCGGACAGGTCCTTCAGCATAAACCTGAAAACTTGACAGGAAAGCCAGGGCAATCAGTGTAAATCTTTTCATTCCCATTCTCCCCTATCAAGAAATTCCTGAGCCGCAGCCAGATCCTGCGGTGTATCAATGCCTATAGTCTCAATGTCCGTAGTTCCCACCTTTATGGTATATCCAGCCGAAATCCAACGCAACTGTTCAAGACTCTCAGCCTTCTCAAGCGGAGCCTGGTCCAATGCGGTTATCTGCTTCAGCACCTGACTCCTGAAAGCATAGAGTCCTATGTGCTTGTAGAAAGTATGCCGTGAAGACCACTCTTCCTGAGGAATGCCACGCAGATATGGAATGACACTGCGACTGAAATACAGTGCGTTCATATTGTCATCGACAACCACCTTGGGGCTGTTGGGATTCGCCAGTCTCTCAAATGGAGTACCTGACGGGAACGGTTTGACAAGAGTGGCGATATCCGTCTCAGGACTGTCAAACAGGCTTCTTATACAAAGCAGCTGAGAAGGATGTATGAATGGCTCATCACCCTGTATGTTTACCACAACATCGGCATCACAGCCGCTGTTCACGAATGCCTCATAACAGCGGTCCGTTCCGCTTCTATGATCCTTACGGGTCATTTCGGCATGAAATCCTGCCTGAGTCACGACACTGGCAATGCGTTCGTCATCAGTGGCGACCATCACCTGTTCAAACACTTTGGATGCCTGTTCACACACTCTCAGTATCACCGGCTTGCCGCCCAGAACCGCAAGGGGCTTTGCCGGAAAACGCGTAGAGGCATATCGGGCTGGTATAATTGCTGCAAATTTCATCAGAATGATTCTATTGTATAAGTTGGTACGGGTTCGTCAGAACTACTGACATTTCCGGCGCACGGATCAAAATCTTCGGGCATGTCAAAACGCATTTTCGGCGAATATCCCAGATTGACAGAATCTGCGTATACCTTATCCATGAACATACCCCAGACAGGCAGCGAAGCATGTGCTCCCTGACCATGGTTCATGTCATCAAAATGGATATCACGGTCCTCGCCTCCAATCCAGCATCCGGCCACAAGTTCCGGAGTGTAACCCATGAACCAGGCATCGGAGTGATTGTCGGTTGTACCTGTCTTTCCGCACATATCCACACCGCGAAGATGAGGATATGTAGAAGTATTGCGCAGACGGGTACCTGTACCTTCGTTCACGACGGCCCGCATCATATCTATCATCTTGTATGTCGCATCCTCACTGACGACCTCATTGCTTCTGGCCGAGAACTGGGCCAGCATATTGCCGTCGGAATCCTCAATACGGGTCACATACAATGGAACGACACGGATTCCGTGATTTACAAATGTCGTGTATGCGCTCACCATTTCCTGAACCGAAACGTCACAGGTTCCAAGACACAATGACGGTACAGGTTCGATAGCCTGATTCTTGAGGCCGAACTCATGAAGCAGATCAACAAATGCGTATGGATTCAGCTGGTTCATCAGATAGGCTGTAACATTGTTGTTCGAACGTGACAGTCCCCATTTCAATGATACCGATTCGCCGAGTCTTTCCTTGCCGTCATCCTTTGGACGCCATATCTGACCGGACTCGGTCAGTATGGTCTGTGTCTGATTGATGACCTGGTCACAGGGCGAGAAGCCGCTTTCCATGGCCATGGTATAGACGAAAGGTTTCATGGTGGAGCCTACCTGACGGCGTCCGGCAGTAACCATATCATACTGGAATGCCCTGTAATCGGGACCACCTACATATGCCTTTACATATCCCGTGGCAGGTTCCATGCACATGAATCCGGTGCGAAGGAAGAACTTCATGTAACGGAGAGAATCCATAGGCGACATTACAGTATCAATGTCGCCATCGTATGAGAACACTGTCATCTGACATGGCGTGTCGAATATTTCACGTATCTGTCGGGCATCAAGGCCTTGTGCAGCCAGTCTCTTGTAACGGTCTGTCTGCTCCATTGCATTGGTCATGATTCTTTCCACCTCCTCATCGGTAATGTTTGAAGTGAACGGAGCCGTTTTCTTCTTGCTTTTGGCTTTGAAGAATTCAGGCTGCAGATAACCCTGAATCTGTTTGGCAACAGCTTCTTCGGCATACTTCTGCATACGTGAATCAATTGTCACATAGATCTTGAGGCCGTCGGTAAAAAGATTGTAGGGTTTCCCGTCAGGGCCAGGATTCTTTTCCAGCCATCCGTAAAGCGGATCCTGCTCCCAATCCAGCGAGTCCTCATAATACTGCTGTCTGCGCCAGCCGCGACTGTTTTTTGGATTTGGTTTCGATGCTCTGAGAATCTTCTTCAGATACTCTCTGAAATAAGTTGCCGTCCCTACCTTGTGATCGACTCTGTGAAAATCGAGTTCTATCTCGGTAGCCTGAAGTGAATCCTTCAGTTCTTCACCTATGAAACCGGCCTTCTGCATCTGGCTGAGCACGACATTCCGGCGCTCACGTGTCAGTTCCTGACGTCTCAAAGGATTGTATAACGAAGAATTCTTGCACATTCCTATAAGCATGGCCGATTCCTGTGCATTAAGTTCCGACGGATGCTTTCCAAAGTACGTTTTGGCTGCCGTATAGATGCCGATGGCATTGTTGCAGAAGTCATACTTGTTGAGGTATAGCGTCAGAATCTCCTCTTTAGTATAGCATCGCTCCAGTCTTACGGCCGTCACCCATTCACTTGGTTTCTGAAGGGCACGCTGCACCGTACTGTGTGCCACATGCTCGGTATAAAGCAGTTTGGCCAGCTGCTGCGTGATTGTACTTCCGCCACCTGCACTTTTCTGACGCAGGATGATTCTTTTTATGATTGCGCGTGACAGTGCCTTCGTGTCAATACCCGAATGTTTCTCGAAACGGACATCTTCAGTAGAAATCAATGCCTGCACCAGATAAGGCGACAGTTCGTCGAAGCCCACCCATATTCTGTTATCTTCAGTAAAGGCATATGTTCCAAGCACCTGCCCGTCGGCTGATATGATCTGGGATGCGAATTTATCAATTGGATTTTCAAGATCCTGAACAGAAGGCATATTCCCTATCCACCCTTTGGCAAGAGCGACAAACAGCATCACAACCAGAATGACCCCTAGAAGGAACAGTCCCCAGAGCCATAACAGGATCTTCTTCAAAACACCGGATTCAGACTTCTTTTCCATTAAAGAAACATTTATGTAAGACTTGCAAAAATACTTCAAAAATACGAAGAAGCACCAGAGTTTTTCCTTTTTTTATTTTTTTGGACAAAGTTATCAACAGGCCATCGATTGATAGCCATTTTATGCGTAACTTTGAAAACGAAAAGCGACTATACAGATGGACCAGACTGGCAGAAGCCTTATTTCATTGGAAGGGCTCAACAGAGAAGACATAATCTGGCTGTTGGACCAGGCGGCTTTATTTGAAGCTCAGCCGAACAGGAAGATACTTGACGGAAAGATAGTGGCAACACTTTTCTTTGAACCTTCAACAAGGACCCGTCTCAGTTTTGAAACTGCCGTAAACCGCCTTGGAGGGCGTGTCATCGGTTTTTCCGATGCCGCCACAACCAGTTCTTCAAAAGGAGAAACCCTCAAGGACACTATCATGATGGTCAGCAACTACGCGGACCTCATAATCATGCGGCATTATCTTGAAGGCGCAGCCCGTTATGCAAGCGAGGTATCGCCGGTTCCCATTATCAATGCAGGAGACGGAGCCAACCAGCACCCTTCTCAGACCATGCTGGACCTCTACTCCATGCGCAAGACACAGGGACACCTTGACAACTTGAACATATTCCTTGTCGGTGATCTGAAATACGGCCGTACAGTCCACTCGATGCTGGTGGCAATGAGATTCTTCAACCCGACCTTCCACTTCATTTCACCAAAGGAACTTCAGATGCCTGAAGAATGGAAGAAATACTGCATGGACAACGGCATAAATTTCATAGAGCACTCGGTTCTCGACGAAGAGACCATAGCCGATGCCGATATCCTCTACATGACACGTGTACAGAGAGAACGTTTCTCAGACCTTGCCGAATATGAAAGGGTAAAGGATTCATTCATACTCACAAACAGCATGCTTGACAACACAAGACCTAATCTCAGGATCATGCATCCGCTGCCAAGAGTCCATGAAATTTCCCAGGATGTCGATGACAACCCCAAGGCATATTACTTCCAGCAGGCCAAAAACGGTCTGTATGTAAGAGAGGCACTTATCTGCAACGCATTGAATCTTCTTTGACAGAACAACATGGAAAAGGGAAAGCAGGAACTTATGGTTGCCGCACTCAGAAACGGCACAGTCATAGACCACATACCGTCAGACAAGGTATTTGACGTTGTCAACCTGTTAGGATTGACAAAATTAGAAACCCCCATTACAATCGGCGCCAACCTGTCCAGCCACAAGATGACAAGCAAGGGAATCATCAAGATTTCGGACAAGTTCCTCACTACAGCCGAATGCCGGCGTCTTTCGGTCGTTGCACCGAACATTGTAATGAGTATCATACGCGACTATTCCGTAGTTGACAAGAAGATCATTGAACTTCCGGACACCATAAGAGGAACCGTCAGGTGCGGCAATCCCAAATGCATCACCAACCACGAGCCCATGGAAACCGTCTTTGACGTGGTCAACCGCGAAAAATGCATACTGCGCTGCCGATACTGCAACAAGGACGTAAATCAGGAGGATATCAAGCTGCTCTGATGCAATGAACAGGTTCGCGTTTCTGATTCTGGCCATTCTGCCCGCCTCTTTCATTCAGGCGCAGAATGCGGTTGATGAAGTCAGCAGTTCCAACCTTTCGTTCGGACTGAAGATCGGATTCGCCGCGACAGGCACCTATGTCGGAGACGCACAGGTCAATGCCGTCCGGTTCGACGATTACCGTCAGGACACCCAACTCGGAACCTTCGGCATGATTCATGTCGGATACGGGAGAAACCGCATGTACCTGCAGTCAGGCATCGGTTTGGGAGCGAACAGGTCGGCCTTCTATCTTGAATATCCTGAAACCATGTTCAACGGCAGCAGCGATATGGGCTTCTCTTACAAGATGACCAATATCATGATTCCGCTCCAGATCGGGTACAATGCCGTCAATCAGCCACCATACAGGATGTCATTCTATGCGGGACCCAAGCTCAGATGCATTATGACCGACAGTTACGGATTCGAAGTTCTCAACCCGGGAGAGGCCGAATTTCACGAATATATTAAACGCAATGCCATTGGTCTGAGTCTGGGCATGAACGTTCAGATAGGCCGTACATTCTTTGAAATGGAATATGAGGCAGGACTGACCGACATTTCAGAGAACGCCTTTGCATTCGAAGCCGATGGCACATTCCACGACATGACACTTGAACGCCGCATGGGAATATTCTCATTCTCGTACGGCATACTTTTTTGACAATTCAAACCAAAACAACAAATAAACAAAATGAAAAGAGATCAGGAAATTTTCGACATCATTGAAAAGGAACATCTGCGCCAGCAGAAGGGTATCGAACTCATCGCTTCTGAGAACTTCGTAAGCGACCAGGTCATGGCAGCCATGGGATCATGCATGACCAACAAGTACGCTGAAGGTTATCCCGGCCACCGTTACTATGGCGGCTGCGAGGTCGTTGACCTTGCCGAAGAACTGGCACGTACCCGCCTCAAGAAGCTGTTCGGAGCTGAATGGGTCAATGTCCAGCCGCATTCAGGAGCCCAGGCAAACGGTGCTGTCCTGTTCGCAGTCCTGAAACCCGGTGACACATTCATGGGACTCAATCTTGACCACGGTGGCCATCTGTCACACGGTTCAAAGGTCAACACATCGGGTGTCCTTTACAATGCAGTAGGTTACAACCTGAATCCCGAAACAGGCCGCGTAGATTACGATGAAATGGAGAAGCTGGCCCACGAATGCAAGCCCAGGCTCATCATCGGCGGCGGTTCAGCATATTCACGCGAATGGGACTATGCCCGCATGCGCAAGATCGCTGACGAAGTCGGTGCCCTTCTCATGATAGATATGGCCCACCCTGCCGGACTCATTGCAGCAGGTCTGCTTGACAACCCGCTCAAGTACGCCCACATTGTAACATCAACCACACATAAGACCCTGCGTGGTCCACGTGGAGGTATCATCCTGCTGGGCAAGGACTTCGAGAACCCATGGGGCATCAAGACTCCGAAGGGCGAAATCAAGATGATGTCACAGATTCTGGATTCAGCCATTTTCCCGGGAACCCAGGGCGGTCCTCTGGAGCACGTCATTGCAGCAAAGGCTGTCGCTTTCGGCGAAGCTCTGCAGCCTGAATTCGTCGATTACCAGAAGCAGGTCAAGAAGAACGCAGCCAAGCTGGCACAGGAGCTTGTAGGACGTGGCTTCACCATCGTATCAGGCGGCACAGACAACCACAGCATGCTGGTTGACCTGCGTTCCAAGTATCCTGATCTGACCGGTAAGGTTGCCGAGAAGGCACTTGTAGCTGCCGACATCACCGCCAACAAGAACATGGTTCCGTTCGATACCCGCAGCGCATTCCAGACATCGGGCTTGAGGTTCGGTACTCCTGCCATCACCACCCGCGGTGCCAAGGAGGACATGATGGTCACCATCGCCGACATGATTGAAGAGGTCCTGAACTCACCGGAAAACGAGACCGTCATTGCAGGCGTCCGCGCACGTGTCAACGCAATGATGAACGAATATCCGATGTTCGCTTATTGATTAACAGGAAAACTTTACCGATATGGACATCAGAGAAGCTTTAAAGCAGAGAATCCTTATCCTTGACGGCGGCATGGGCACCTGCATCCAGCAGCTGGGCATCCGGTATGACGGCAACAACGATGCTCTGCCCATGACAGATCCCGATGCCATATACGGTATCCACAAGGCATACGTTGAAGCAGGAGCTGACATCATCAGCACCTGCTCCTTCAGTGCCAATGCCGTTTCACAGGAAGGTTACGGCATGCAGGACCGCATACGTGAGATGAACGTCGCTGCCGCCAGGGTGGCACGCCGTGCAGCCGACGAGGCCGTCGGACGTCAGGTATGGGTCATGGGCAGCATGGGCCCCACATCGAAGTCCCTGTTCATTATCGAAATGATGATGGACCCGACCGAAACGCTTGACTTTGACAGACTGCAGGCTGCCTATCACGAGCAGGCATGCGGCCTCATTGAAGGCGGTGTTGACGGTTTCATTGTGGAGACCATAACCGATGCCCGCAATGCCGAGGCCGCACTGTCGGCAATCGCCATGGCACAGAAGGAAAAGGGAACCTGTCTGCCGATTATGGTTTCAGGCAGCATCATGAACAGCAGCGGATGCCTTATGACCGGCATCTCGCTGAAAGACCTCTATGATGTCTGCGCCCCGTTCGGCATAATGTCATTCGGACTTAACTGCTCATTCGGAGCAAAGGAACTGTACCCGTTCATCAAAGAGATAGGCGGGTTCGCACAGTGTGCAGTCAGCGTCTATCCCAATGCAGGAATGCCCACAGCCCACGGCTACGAGGAAGGTCCCTGCGACACTGCCGGAGCTATATCCAGGATGGCACAGGACGGACTCATCAACATAGCCGGCGGATGCTGCGGCACCACACCGGAACATATCAGACACGTAGCAGAATCCCTCAAAGGACTGGCAGCAAGACAATTCTGATTTGGCAAGCCGATGATTGAAACCCGGAACCTTTCCATAGGATACGGAAGCGGCAGGCACAGGACCTGTATAGCTTCAGGTATTGACGCCCGTATTGATGACGGGCGGCTTTGCTGTCTTGTGGGGCGTAACGGAACCGGCAAATCGACACTGTTGAGAACACTTGCAGGACTTCTTCCGGCACTTGACGGCAGCATCATGGCCAGCGGTCCGGACAAAGCCGATGCAACCGACCTGACAAGCGCCAAGGACAGCGAGAAGACACGGTTGGTCAGCGTGGTCCTGACAGGTCATCCCGATGCAGGTCTGCTGAAAGTCCGCGATGTGGTGGGATTCGGCCGCATTCCCTTTTCGGGCATCCTGGGCGGTCTGTCAGACCCGGATGAGAAGGCCATTGACAATGCGATACGGCTTGTCGGAATTGAAGAACTGGAACAGAAGGACATAGACTGCCTGAGTGACGGCGAATACCAGAAAGTCATGATTGCCAAGGCTCTGGCGCAGGAGACTCCAGTCATACTGCTTGACGAACCATCGGCCTTTCTGGATTATCCAAGCAAGCTGGAACTTATGGATCTGCTGGCCGGACTGGCGCACAATGAAGGCAAGACCATACTGCTTTCGTCGCACGATCTGGACATTGTAAAAGGCCGTGCTGACCTATACTGGATTATGGAAAAACGGAATGGACAGAGCAGGCTCACACAGAGCGGCGGACTGCCAATCCAATTGTAGAATACAGAACAATCAATCAAAACAACTATGGGCAACACCATTGAACTGAAAAAGAATTGCAGATATGCCCTGCTTGTACCCACAAGCATGGGACTTAGAGTCACTCCGGCTGCAGGACAGCCTGTTGAATGCAGTGACGTTCTCAATGTACAGGCCACCAGTGCCGAAACCAATGTAGCAAGTATTGCATCCTATCTTGGACTTCCGGTCAAGGTGCTTACCACCTTCGTTGAAGGCAGTCCCTTCTCACAGTTCATCAAACGCAATCTGCGTTCGCGCGGAATGGACTTTGAAGGACCGGAAGTTCCACAGGGAGGTCCATGGGGTTATCGTCATCAGATCAATGTGGCCGACAGCGGTTACGGAAGCCGCGGTCCGCGTGTCTGGAACGACCGTGCCGGTGAGGTTGGACGCACCCTCAACGTCAAGGACTTTGACCTGGAGCGCATATTCGGCCAGGAAGGCGTGCAGATAGTCCATCTGTCAGGTCTGATCGGTGCTCTGAGCCCCGAGACAAGCCGTTTCTGCCTTGAGATTGCACGTGCAGCCAAGAAATACGGAACACGCATCAGCTTCGATCTGAACTACCGCGCATCATTCTGGAAAGGCCGCGAACAGGAACTGCATGACATTTTCAGCGAAATATGCAGCATAGCCGACATACTTATCGGCAATGAAGAGGATTTCCAGCTCTGTCTGGGCATTGAAGGCCCTGAGGCAGGCGGAAAGGACATAGCATCGAAGATTGACGGCTTCAAGGAAATGATCGGGCGTGTAAAGGCTCAGTACCCGAATGCCCAGGTCTATGCCACCACCCTGCGTCAGGTACAGAACACCAACTGCCACAACTGGGGTGCCATTATGCTGGAAGGAAACGACTGGCACGTTGTCGAGCCGCGTGAGATCCATGTCCTGGACCGCATCGGCGGCGGTGACGGATTTGTAGGAGGCATGCTGTACGGCATTCTCAAAGGTTGGGAACCGGAAAAGTGGATTCAGTTCGGATGGGCCACAGGCGCCCTTGCCACAACCTTCCTTACCGACTACGCACAGCCGGCCGACGAGGAACAGGTATGGAGTATCTGGGCAGGCAACGCCCGCGTAAAGAGATAACACGCCATGCTGTACTTTGCCAGAGGTTCAAAGTCCGATGCCATAACCCCTGCTGAGGTTCGTGACATTCTGAAGACCGTGTTTGACGGCATGGGACCCAGGAAACGCGTCCTTGCCCTGCCGCCCGACTACACCCGTCTGAACTCATACGCAGGTCCCATAACGGAGATGTGCTACGACTATTTCGGCAGTGCCCTTACCGATGTCATGCCGGCTCTTGGCACCCATGTGCCCATGACCGATGAACAGATATCGGACATGTTCGGACACACGCCAAGAGAGCTGTTCCGCGTCCATGACTGGCGCAACGATGTGGTCACCGTGGGCGAAGTGCCATCGGACTACATAAGAAAGGTATCGGAAGGGAAACTGGAATACAGCTGGAAGGCTCAGGTCAACAAGTTGCTGCTGGACCCATCGTTCGACCTCATTCTGTCAATAGGCCAGGTCGTGCCACACGAGGTCATAGGAATGGCCAACTACAACAAGAACATATTCGTTGGCGTTGGCGGTTTTGAAGGCATAAACAAAAGCCACTACTTAGGCGCGACATACGGTATGGAACGCATCATGGGACGCGCAAAGAGCCCCGTACGTGACGTGCTGGAATATGCATCACAGCATTTCATCAAGAACCTGCCCATAGTCTATATCCAGACCGTACTGTCAAAGGGCGATGACGGCCAGATGAAGTTGCGCGGTCTGTTCATAGGCGATGACTTCGAGTGTTTCCAGCGTGCTGCCGACCTTGCTCTTGAGACCAATTTCATCATGGTCGAAAAGCCAATCCGGAAGTGTCTGGTCTGGCTTGACCCCAAGGAGTTCATGAGCACATGGCTGGGCAACAAGGCCGTCTACCGTACCCGCATGGCACTGGCTGACAATGCCGAACTGATTGTCATGGCTCCCGCCCTGCGTGAGTTCGGCGAGGACAGAACCATAGACACTCTCATACGCAAGTACGGCTACCACGGCACACCCGCAACACTCAAGGCCGTTGAAGAGAATCAGGACCTGAGGGACAATCTTGGAGCGGCCGCCCATCTCATACACGGTTCAAGCGAAGGCCGGTTCAACATCACCTACTGTCCGGGACCTGCCGTAACCAGACAGGAAATCGAGGGCGTAGGCTTCAATTGGGCCAACCTTGAAGAAACCATGTCAAAATACAGTGTCAACAGCCTGAAGGACGGCTGGAACACGGTCAACGGTGAAGAGATATACTACATTTCCAACCCGGCACTGGGTCTCTGGGCCTATCCGGAACGATTCAAAGATTAAACCATCATGAAGATAGTATGTGACAATAAGATACCCTTTCTGAAGGGCGCGCTTGAACCATACGCCCAGGTAGTATATCTGCCGGGCAAGGACACCACCCCCGATGTCGTCAAGGATGCCGATGCCATCATAACCCGCACCCGCACCATCTGCAACGAATCCCTGCTCAAGGACTCGAATGTGAAGATCATTGCCACAGCTACCATAGGCTTTGACCATATCGACACTGCATGGTGCGAACAGAACGGAATAGAATGGACCAATGCTCCCGGCTGCAATTCATGGTCGGTGCAGCAGTACATTGCATCGTTGCTGGTATCGCTGTCACGCACCTACGGCTTCGACCCCAAGCAGAAGACCCTGGGAGTAATAGGCGTTGGAAACGTAGGCAGCAAGGTCGCCCGCATTGCCGCCCTGCTGGGTTTCAAGGTCATACTGAACGACCCTCCGCGCCAGCGTCAGGAAGGCCTCAAGGACTTTGTCAGCCTGGATACGCTCATTGAACAGAGTGACATAATAACCTGCCATGTCCCGCTTCAGCGTGACGGTCAGGACTGCACCTTCCATCTGTTTGACAGCGCGCGCATTGCATCACTGCGCAAGGACCAGATTCTCATAAACAGTTCACGCGGAGAGGTTGTTGACAATCAGGCACTCAAGCAGGCACTCAAGGACAGGACCATTCTTGCAGCATCACTCGATGTCTGGGAGAACGAACCGAACCTTGACAGCGAGCTGCTTGACCTGCTCTACACAGGCACCCCGCACATAGCCGGATATTCTCTTGACGGCAAAGCTAGCGGCACCACCATGAGCGTGCAGGCAGTAGCCCGTTTCCTTGACCTGCCATGTCAGGACTGGGAAGTCAAGGACATCCCCCTGCCCGCCCAGCCTGTCACATTCAGCATAGACTGCACCGGTCTCAATCCGCGCCAGGTCCTTGCCCAGGCCATAATGTACACCTACGACATCAAGACCGATGACTCCCGCCTGCGTGCCGACATAGGTTCATTCGAGAAACAGCGCGCCGACTACCCCATCCGCCGCGAATTCCCGGCCTTCACCGTGAAGCTCGAGAACGATTCCACAGGCTGTGCCACCGTAATCCTGCGCGAAGCCGGCTTCAACATCGCCGAATAACCCCAGTATAATGAATTCAGACTGGATAATAAGGCGCGCCACAGAGGCCGATGCAGACTGCATCATAGGCTTCCAGCAGCAGATGGCCCTTGAAAGCGAAGGTCTGGAACTTGACCGTGCCAAATTGGAGCCGGGAGTGAAAGCCGCCCTGGAAGACCCCACGAAAGGCGAATACCTGCTGGTCTCCAGACAGACCGATGCCGGCCTGACCATTGCAGGCAGCCTGATGCTGACATACGAATGGAGCGACTGGAACAACAGCCGCTACATGTGGGTCCAGAGCGTCTACATCAGGCCGGAATTCCGCAACCAGGGTGCCTACCGCGCGCTCTACGCCACCGCCCGCAAAATGGCAAAGGAAGCCGGCATCAGCCAGATACGGCTGTACGTTGACAAGTCCAACGCCACCGGCATAAGCACCTACAAGGCGTTAGGCATGACCCAGAGCCACTACCTGATGTTCGAGGAAACATTATAAACAGAAATTCTTTACCACCATGACAAATAAGGGAAACTTCTTATCCGGCACGATTGCAGCCACTGCCCTTTCCATCGTACTGCTCTGTTCATGTAAGACAACTCACACAGTTGAGGAATACACAGCCGATGAAATCACCATGGGCTATAATGGCGTGGATGCCGATACCAACAACTTTGCCGTCTCCAAGGTCAAACCATCGGAAGAGAAATCAGTCAAGTCATATTCCAACATGTATGATTACCTGCAGGGCCGGGTTCCAGGCCTGACCATAAGAAACGGCAACATCACAATCCGCGGCATAGGCACCAACGGCGACAGCAGCCCGCTCATTCTGGTAGATGGTCTGGAAACCAGCGACATCTCAAACATAGACCCGCAGTTCGTTTCATCGGTCGAGGTCCTCAAGGACGCATCGGCCTCCATGTACGGTGTCCGCGGAGCAAACGGAGTGATCCTGATCACGACGAAGAAGAAGTGAACCTGGACAACCGGTCATTTTCTCCTGCCTTGTGACCCGCCGGCAATCAATCGCAGAAGACGTTGTCCCAAGCTTGCCGGAAAGCTGTCAGTACCGCAAATGGGGCATGGCATAGGCATGGAGAATACCGTACAGTTATCTTCAATGTCAGGCGCCTTGAAAAAGTGTCCGCACTCCGGACAGCGGAAATAGCGTATTCCTCTCACCATATATTCATTATCAGTATTCAACTACAGCCAATTCACATATTATCAGCGTAATGATAGCCCATAGCCGCCTTAACTTATTTTTCTTTATTATTTTGAAGAATGAAAATTGTTCGTATATTTGCGAACAATTTAAGCCTTATTGTTATGCCTGACAATGAATACACATACAAGCAGGAGCGGCTGGCGCGTTACGCCCGGGCACTTGGCAACCCTGCGAGGATTGCCATTATGGAGTTCCTCGCGGCACAGGACGAATGCTTCTTCGGACAGATGCACGAGAAGCTGCCCATTGCGAAGGCCACC
>JAZUEH010000035.1:0-7776 GCA_045640065.1 Bacteroidaceae bacterium | reverse complement strand
ACAAGTTCAAGTTCCGCCACAATGACGCGAAGGACTGCGACCGCGTACTTGCCAGAGCCAGCGCACTTGCCGACGAGAAGGGTGGCGGTATCCTGGTCATTACCGAAGGCGTTTTCGGAATGACTGGAGCCCTTGGAATCCTTGATGATATTGTAGCTCTGAAGAAGAAATACAATTTCAGGTTCATGATTGACGATGCACACGGTTTCGGAGTCATGGGTCCACACGGACGGGGAACATCGGAACACTACGGAGTCATGGACGGTGTTGACATCTACATAGGCGCATACGCGAAAGCTATGGCCACCATTGGCGGTTTCGTTGCCAGCGAGAAGGACATAATCACATACCTGCGCTACAACATGCGTTCGCAGATGTATGCCAAGGCACTGCCAATGCCCATCGTCGAGGGCTGTCTGAAACGTCTGGAAATCATTGACAGTCCTGAAGGTGACGAACGACGTGCACACCTTTGGGAAGTGACACGCCGTCTGCAGAACGGTTTCCGTTCACTTGGCTACGAGATAGGTCCGGCCCAGGCTTGCGTGACTCCCGTCCATTTGAAATGCGGTGTCGACCAGGCCACGAACATTGCCGTAGACCTGAGGGAAAACTATCATATTTTCTGCTCGATAGTCACCTACCCTGTCATTCCTCCAGGAATGCTCATTTTCAGAATTATTTCAACAGCTGCACATTCAATTGCCGACGTTGACCGTACGCTTGACGCATTCCGTGACATCAAGGAACGTCTTGACCGTGGCGAGTATGACAAGGGATTCGCAGACAAGGCAATCATAACCCAGTAATCATGCAGACCGTCTGGATTACAGGAGCATCTTCAGGAATCGGGCAGGCCTGCGCCTTGCGTTATGCAAGTCAGGGCTGCCGCCTCATCCTGACTTCGTCATCAAGACCTGCCCTTGACAAGGTCGGAGACCGATGCCGCGAACTGGGTGCACCCGATTTGCGGATTCTGCCGTACGACCTTTCCGAACCCGACGGAATAAAGCTGCTTGTCCGACAGGCATGGGATGCTTTCGGAGGCATTGACATCCTGTTCTGCAACGCAGGCATAAGCCAGCGCACCACAGTTGAAGACACCCCGATGCCAATGGTACGCAAGATAATGGAAGTGAACTTTTTCGCACCAGTGGCAATGGCACAGGCCATTCTGCCACTCATGACAGCGAATGGAGGAGGACGGATTGCCGTCACCACATCCATTTCCGGACGTTTCGGTTTTCCGCTCCGTTGCGCATACAGTTCTTCCAAACACGCGTTATATGGTTTTTTTGAAACGCTACGCGCTGAAAGCCACGACAAGAACATCTCAGTTACAATTGTATGTCCTGGACGTGTCCGTACCAACATATCCCTTAATGCTCTGGATCGCGGTGGAAAGAAACACGGTGTCATGGATCCCGGTCAGGACAAGGGCATTACAGCCGACTGTGCAGCACGAAAAATCGTCCGTGCCATAAAACGCCGGAAGAACGAGGTTCTTATTGGACGCGGTGAATTGCTTATGGTGTACATAAAGCGGTTTTTCCCAAACCTGTGTGCCCGTCTGGCAACGAAAATCAAACCTGTGTGATGAAGAATCTGTTTGAAGAGCTCTGCAAGGACTACCGTTTCAAGGAAGGGTTCCACAACTGCATAAACTGCGGAACCTGTACCGCCGTGTGCCCGGCTGCAGAATTCTACCGTTATGATCCCAGACGCATAGTCGACACGGTCCAGACGCGCGATGACGCACAGATTGACGCACTTCTCAAGTCCGAAACCATATGGTACTGCGGTGAATGCATGAGTTGCGTGACACGCTGTCCCAGGAAGAACGGTCCGGGGCTTGTAGTCATTGCCCTCAGGGAACTCAGCATCAGACTGGGTTATTTCACCGAATCTGAAAAAGGAAGGCAGATGCTCCCGCTGACACGCATCATGACCGGCAACATTCTCAAATACGGATACTGCATCCATCCCAAGACATTCAGGTTCGAAGACCATCTTGAAGCCGGCCCTGTATGGAAATGGCACATGGATCACCTTGAGAAAAGTCTGGAACGGCAGGGTGCCAACTACATGGGCGACGGTCCTGGTGTTCTCAGGAAAATACCCGATGAATCGCTTGCCGAACTGAAATCGATATTCGATGTGACAGGTGGCACAGAACGGATTGAACATGTAGAGGAATGCTCGCGCCGCAAGGCCGATGAAATGGGCATGGAGTATGACGAATATGAACGCTATGCCTTTGAGCATTGCAGTGAAACACATTTCAACGAATGATATTAGAAGGAAAACAACGTATTTGGAGCGAGTATCAGAAGGACATCCCTGATGACCACTGGTACTATGTGCGCAGTTGCATACGTCAGAACTTCTTTCCTGCCAGCGAACGCATGTTCACACATATAGTAAAGGATGTTCTGGGAAAAGACCTTTACGAAACGCCGCACCACACCACATGCGGAGGCATAGCGTATCACTGTGACACGATTCCCCAGGAGACTGCCATGACAATTGTAGCCCGACAGTTCGCGCTGATGACCGAAGCCGGTTATGAGAACTATTGTCCCAGTTGTATAACATCGTTCGGCAACTACGCTGAAATCCTTGAGACATGGCGAGAATATCCAGAACTTGAAGCACGCATACGCGAGGATTTATGGAAGGCATGCCGACGAGAATTCAAGAAGCCGAAGTATCTTGCCCATTCAAGTGACCTTATTTTCCATTGGCGTGGAGAAATTGCACGTCTGGCAAGGAAACGCCTCATGGATGTCAGGACCGGACAGCCGCTACGTATTGTCGAGCACATAGGATGCCACTACGCCAAGATGTTCCCCAGCAAGGGTGTAGGCGGTGCGGAATATCCGTACGTTCTGGCAGGCATGGTTGAGAGTTGGGGCGGACAGGTCATCGACTACCCCGAACGCCGGCACTGCTGCGGCTATGGTTTCCGCCAGTATCATGTCAAGGCAAACCGAGGATACAGTCTTTCCAACACTTACAAGAAGTTCGAATCAATGGAGCCGTACCATCCGGACGCCATTGTAACCAACTGTCCCGGATGCCCGTACTTTCTGGACCGATGGCAGTACGTCATTGCCAGCCAGACCGGCAAGACTTACGGCGAGAACGGGCATGGCATCCCGGTTCTCACATACGAGGAACTGGCCGGGCTTGTTCTCGGATACGACCCGTGGGACCTTGGGCTCCAGCTTCATCAGGTTGCCGTGGAACCGTTACTCGACAAGATGGGGGTTGAATATGACCCGAAAGCCAAATATCTGGGACTGAACAGGGAAGACCTGATGCGCCCCGAACTCCCCACACAAATCAAATGTTACTGACAGCGCCATGCATGACAATATAGTTATAATAGGAGGCGGAATTGCCGGAATGGAGGCGGCAAAGGCACTGCTTGCATTAGGACACACCCCGATTCTGATTGAAAGTGCACCTACCCTTGGCGGACATGTGGGACGATGGCACAAGCTGTTCCCCGATCTCACATCGGCCAGGGAACTGGTAGCCAGATTGCGTTCTGAAATCGTCGGTGCCAACATATTCCCTGGAACTCAGGTAATCTCCATGAACCGGCTTGCCGACGGCTACAGTCTCAAACTCAGCAACGGAATTGTGATCAACGCATCGGCCCTGCTCATTTCCACCGGTTTCAAACTGTTCGATGCGGACCGGAAAGAGGAATACGGTTACGGGGTATATGACAGGGTCATCACCAACGCTGACCTTGAGGACTGGTTTTCCGGAGCCGATGACGCCCGCATACCACAGCAGCCGCAGACTGTAGGATTCGTACACTGTGTAGGGTCCAGAGACCTGAAGGCATGCAACGGACAGTGTTCCAAAGTATGCTGCGCCACAGCAATCAAACAGGCCATCGAAATCAAGGAACGCTTTCCGTTTGCCAGAGTCTATTGTTTCTACATGGACCTTAGACTGTTCGGAAAGAAATATGAGGACTTCTACGTCAATGCCCAGCGCGATTACGCCGTACAGTTCATCCGCGGCCGTGTGTCCGAGGTCAGCGAAACCATAGACGGACATCTTCAGGTCAAGGCCGAAGACACACTTTCAGGCAAACCGCTCAAGATGCAGCTGGACCTTCTGGTGCTGATGGCCGGAGTGGTGCGGAATACAGCCGTACAGGAACTCACCTCCATGGCCGGCCTTGAAACTGACAGTGACGGTTTCCTAAGGAGCCGCGACAACGAATATGCCGTTGTAGAATCAGGACAACCCGGAATTTTCTATGCCGGGGCCTGCACCGGACCCAAGACAGTCCCGGAAACAATAGCCGAAGCCCGCAGTGCAGCTCTTTCAATCCATGCATATCTGAAAACGCTCTGACCCATGACAGATTTCGGTTTCAAATTAAGCAAGAGCTCCACAATTGATCTGAGCAGAGTTGAGCTTGACCGCTTTGAGGAACTGTGCCGTCAGGAACCGGGCGCCAAGGTCTGCATAGGATGCGGTTCATGTACAGCCAGCTGTCCTGCCGGCCGTTTTTCAGGCATGAGCGTAAGGAAAGTCCTGCTCGGACTGCAACGCGGCCAGAAGGTGAACGATATGCTGCAGTGCTGCATGTTGTGCGGCAAATGCACCATGGTATGCCCACGAGGAATCAACACCCGTAATCTCATTCTTACCATCTGCCGGATTTATGACTGAACGCTTCAATGACAGTTTCCACCCGTTTGTCATCCCGTTCCTTGCGGGAATGGCATTCGTCATTACGGTCTGCCTCATAAAGGCTGTTGTTGTGGTCTTTCAGATGGAAAGCAACGAGAGACGCCGTTATCTGCTTTCGCTCCTGAAACCCAACATCATTGTCAAGAACATCTATGACATAATTGTAGACTGTCTGCTGCACGTCAGACTCTGGAAGCGCAACCGGATGCTTGGATTCATGCACTCTAGCATTGCTTTCGGATGGTTCATGATCATTCTGCTGGGACACATCCAGGTACTGCTTTACTGCCCTGACAGAATCAGCACATTCTATTATCCCATATTCTTTGACTGGTTCATCGAGGGAGGCCAGCATACTCTGATCTCCATTCTGCTGGACTTGTTCCTGTACGTGATACTGGCAGGCATAGCACTGGCCATTGTCAAGCGTTTCTACTCCCGTCTGTTCGGAATGCGGCGGACCACCCGCCCCACTCTGCTCAACATCATCGGTCTGTATTCGCTATGGGCAATCTTCCCTTTGCGTTTCATTGCAGAACAGTGCGCACGCAGCGGTAATCTGACACTTGCACCCTGGTGGGCGTATTCAATTGCGCTATGCGTCTTCATGTGTGTGCTTCCGTTCAGCAGATATCTGCACATTCCTGCCGAAATGATGCTGGTGACCATGCGTAACGCACATATCTCCATCAGCAGGCCCGGCAAGGGTATTGCACGCGTCCAGACTGACAGCTGTCCCAACTGCGGAGTATGCATAGACGCCTGCCCCATGAACGCCGACCCTGCCAATCTGAAGGACAGTACGGTCTATCTGACGCGTCAGATCCGGCGTCACAACGACAGAAGAGTCGGACAGATAAGCGACAAGTGCATGCTGTGCGGCAAATGCACATCGGTCTGTCAGGTTGGAGTGGATGGACCTAAATTGAGGATTCTGGCACGAGCCGCACGCAAATACAACATAGGGCCGGATTTCAGCAATGTCAGACCCGATGTACCCAAGTCAAGCGGAAAGATCCTGTATTTTGGAGGATGCATGAGCCAGCTGACCCCGCTCATTGGGCGCAGCATTGAATCAGTTCTGAAAAAGTCTGGAGTGGAATACGAATGGATGGACCGGGACGGAGGACTGTGCTGCGGACGTCCGCTGCATACTGCCGGGCGTCTCAAGGAGGCCCGCGAGCTGGTTCTGAGCAATCAGGAGGCAATTCTGGCAAGCGGTGCCCATACGCTGCTTGTCAGCTGTCCCATCTGCTACAGGGAATTCAAGGAAAGATACGTGCTTCCCGGAATCAGTGTCGTCCATTATGCCGATTTCATGATTGAACTCATACAGAGCGGAAGCATCGGACTCAAGGAAAAGAGTGACATATGCTACGTCTATCATGATCCGTGCGAACTGGGACGCGGATGTGGAATGTACGAAACGCCACGCCGTCTCATCGCTCAGGCGGCAGGCATTGCCGAAGCTCCTAAGAACCGTACGGAAAGCGTATGCTGCGGCGGCTCGCTCGGTTCACTTTCCCTCGATTTTGCACATAGGGAAAAAATTACCCGGGCGTCACTGCAGAACCTGTATGACAGTGGAGCCGATGCCATTGCCACCGCCTGTCCTCTGTGTCAGGCAACTTTCTCCCGATATTCGGACCGTCCTGTCAAGGATCTGGCCCAGATAATTGACGAACAGACTGTAGCGGTCATTGACAGCAGCAGACGCAGGGAAACAGGCTGCGACATTGAAGGCGCAACATTAGCTAAAATAGGAAACTGAAATAAAAACATAATGATATGAACATCAGCAACACAAAGTACCATCTGCTCAATGTGGGCGACGGACATGAGTTTGAAGACAAAGGTTGGACCTTGAGTGACCCCAGCGGCAAGACCCCATCACTTGTAAGAGCCATATATGAGAACCGTTCATTCAGTCCACGGCCGGAACTGGACGGCATTTACCGTTATGCAGACTGGATGCCCATCAGAAGGACTCTCAAACGCTCATGCGCACCTGTAACCTACAAGTCAAAAGGACTTGCAAAGTTCCTGGGGCTTGAGAATCTGTACATCACGTTCTCAGGCTGGAATCCTAAAATAGGAGCCAGATTCCGCACCTGTTCCTTCAAGGAAACCGAAGCATATTCCGTTCTGGCACGCATCCCGGCACGTGAAAAGAGAATTCTCGTGGTACAGTCAGCCGGAAATACCGCCAGAGCCTTCGCACAGGTTTGTTCCGACAACAGGATCCCGGTTGTCATCTGCGTTCCGAACGACTGTCTGCATGACCTCTGGTTCAGAAGGAAGCTTAACCAATGCGTGAAACTGGTCACTGTGCCCCATGGATGTGACTACTACGATGCAATCAGTGTAGGTGAAAAGCTTGCACAGGACCCAAAATATCTGCTGGAAGGCGGAGCCAAGAACATTGCCCGCAGGGACGGAATGGGTACCACCATACTGAGTTTTGCCGAACAGGCCGGCTGCATACCTGACGCATATTTCCAGGCTGTCGGCTCAGGCACCGGGGCCATTGCCGCATGGGAGAACGCCTGCCGTCTGGCTCAGGATCCGAGATTCGGTGAAAGCCACATGAAGGTTTTCGTTGCACAGAACGCGCCGTTCACACTGATATATGATTCCTGGAAAGCCGGATCACGCGAGTTGGTACCGCTTACTCCGGAAAAGGGACGCCTTGATGCCGAAATCATCCTGGCAAAGGTCCTGTCCAACAGAAAACCTCCATACAGTATTGCAGGCGGACTCTATGACGTTCTCAAGGAAAGCGACGGCGACGTATACCTTGCCACCAACAATGACATAATGTACTGGATGATGCAGTTCAGAAACCTGGAGGGATATGAACTGCTGCCTGCATCCTGTGTGGCAGTGGTGGCTTTGGCAAAGGCTGTTGCCGAAGGCAAGGTCAGAAAGGATGAGAATATCATGCTGAACTGTACTGGCGGCGGTACGCTGGGTGCGATGAGCCGGGGCTATGTATTCAAGGAACCGGATCTTGTGCTGTCCCCCGATCTCCCTACCGAGGAGATAATCGCAAAG
>JAZUEH010000034.1:0-2891 GCA_045640065.1 Bacteroidaceae bacterium | reverse complement strand
GGCTTCGATTATTGATTCGGCCGCAAGGATGAGCGTGCCCCTGTTTGTAGTGGCATCGTCCTATCTGATGTTCCCGCTCCATTATTCCACAGCAGAATTCTGCCGGAAGCGGGCTGTCAGAATTCTGATTCCATTTGCCATCTGGTCTTTGGTATATGCTTTGAAGTCCGATGCTCCTGCCACCAATATCAAGTACCTGCTCCTGAACTTCAATTTCTCTGCATCGCATCTTTGGTTCATCTATATGCTTTTGGGACTATACTTGATTATGCCATTACTGTCGCCATGGGCCAGGGAGGTTGGCAGGAAGGAATTGCGTATATATATTTCCATTTGGCTGTTTGCAACCTTGATACCGCTTTTACGTGACATCATGACACAGGGGAATGTGAACTACATCATGGGGCCAACCTACATTCCAAACCAAGCGGAATTTCCGCTCTGGGGTGAGTGCAGCTGGAACAAGTACGGGACATTCTATTACATTAGCGGATGCATAGGCTACCTGCTCGTAGGTCTGTATCTGAAAAGATTTGCTCAGGTGTTGCCCTGGAAACAGAGCTTTATGAAGGCAATCCCGTTGCTGCTTGTCGGACTGGCCATAATAGAATGCGGTTTCCTGTTTAAAGGACTGGACCTGTCTGACGGTTCTTTCCCTATCAAGGGTGATTGGAAAAGTACAATCTGGATGGAGACGACCTGGCACAACGATACCTTTGGAGTTGCACTGATGACCATTGGGGCATTGATTATCATCCGGAAAATCAACTGTTCAGGTACGTTTTATCAGAAAATCATCGTTCCTGTCTCAAAAGCAAGTTACGGTATGTATCTGATGCACCTGATAGTGCTTCCCGAGGTGTCAAAATGGCTGCGTCAGGTGCTTGGTACCGGCAGTGAAGGGCTGCTGGGCAGCTTTACGACTCCTGTTCAAATTCTTCTTACAGCCATCCTGACTTTTACAATTACTGCGATTGTTTCGGCAGCACTAAGACGTATTCCATTCATAGGAAAATACATCATAGGCTGAAAACTGCATGTTGTTGATATGAGGATGTTTGTCAATAACGATTCTTTCTCTCTGGAACCACAAAACAAAGATAACAGAAAACGCATGCTTGACTCAAACAAATAAAGACAAACATGGTAAAACGAAAGATTAAACGGCGTGAAGATGTAAAAATCGGCGAATTTTTGAAGAAGACAATGGTTTGGTATTTGTAAAATCTGAAAGTTCAATTGCAATCTCCTCGAGGGATGCATCCATCTTGCCGAAAAATCCAGATCAATGGATTGTCTGTGTCCTAATTGTAGAGCTAATGCGGTCCCTCCGACAAGTCTGGTGCCGGCGAACAACTCAAGAGACTGAATCTTCTTCAGAAGTTCCAGTGTGTCTCGGTGTGTTGTTTCGTAGTGTAGCATCGGAAAGACTCTTGCGGCAGGGATGAACAGCAGAAATGAAAGAAAGAGCCTTGGGTTCAAGGGTACGAAGATTCTGTGCAATAGAACCGATACGTGGAATACCATACCTTTGGACCAGAAGATTCCAATCACTGAATTGCCCGAATTCAAGTACTCTTCTGACTACATATGGGGCGTTGACTTCCAGGCCAATAGAGGATTTATCCACGTCCCGGAAGAGGTAATCGGAGAATGATTGTTTGTATTCTCTTTCACTCATACCGCAAAGTTAAATGCTTTTATGGAATACAAATTTCAACGCAACAAATGCAACAAAATTCATAACATCCGAACATTACTTTTCGTCAGGGCAGACGTGAGTCGCTGACCATGGATGAGGTCAGGAAATTGGTTAGGACCCCGTGCGAGTACGATGTGATACGCAGGGCTGCCGTGACGGTTTTCTCACATCCCTGTTATTCTATCACAGATCCGCTACACGCAAGTATGGTAGGCGCAGACGGCCAAAATCCCGCGAGGGAACGTGTCATCTGCTGTGCAGGATGTCCAGCCTGCTGTCGAGCAGTGCGTTGTATTCGAGTTTCAGTTCTTCCGGAAGGAAGGATTCTGATATGAGATTCTTCCAGGCGCTTTCACAATCGCATATTCTTGAGATGAGCCTCTCCGAGGCCTTTGCGTTCATTCCTGATTCAGTGAAAGCCTTGATGAACGTATCCCTGCCAAATCCAGTCTTCCCGGCACCGACTTCAAATGCCATGGCCATCTCTTCAGTGTCCCGAGGGAAGGTCAACTTTACTGAAATCAGGTCATATGCGGGTGCCAGTCTGTATTCATGGCCGTTGGTTGATAGAAGAGAGAAGTTCTTGCAGTGCATATCAGAGTTGCCTGTGATCCAGGAGAACAGCACGATCTCCCAGTATCGCTGAACATCGATTCCGGGAACCGAAGAATACTTTCCTATCGTTTGGGCAAGCTGTGAATATGTCCCATAATATTTATGTTCCGTGAGCCTGTTGGTGAGCTGGCACATGTCCAGCATCGAATATCTTTCGCCTCTGCTGCCACGGTCCACTCTTTTCGTCAGGTATCCCAGTTCGCCATCGGCAAGGCGGATAAGCGTATGCTGTACCACGTTGATGCCGGCGACTTCTGCCATCTTCATGGTGAGGTCTTCCAGCTGCGGCATGGAACGGAAGATCGGGCTTTCCGGCTTAAAGATGTAGCGCCCCCACAAACCGACTACAGTGAATTTTGCCGGTTCATTTTTACCACCTCTGTCAACATCCAATGACATCTTCGCCTGCACACCGGTCACGGATGTGCTTGACCGGATGACCTGACTTGCAAGTTCGTGCATATTCTCCCGTGTGTAGGGGAGTTCAGGGGCGGTTTCCGCCCCGAAGAACTTTTTAGCACACCTCGGATGAAAATCTTTCTGGCCGGGTTCCAGTTCCTTATAACAATACAGG
>JAZUEH010000033.1:0-11078 GCA_045640065.1 Bacteroidaceae bacterium | reverse complement strand
TTCAAGAATGACCGCAAGGACTTCGAGTCAAAGTGGGACGATGTCAAGCTGTTCATCAACTACGGCATGCTTACTGAAGAGGACTTCTATTCCAAGATGGAGAAGATTGCCCTCATGAAGGACACTGACGGCAAGTATTTCACATTCGAAGAATACAAGACCCTGATAGAGCCTGCTCAGACAGACAAGGACAAGAACCTTATCTATCTGTATGCCACAGACCACGAATCGCAGTACGGTTACATTGAGTCAGCCAAGTCAAAAGGCTACAGCGTCCTGCTCATGGACAACAGCCTGGATGTTGCAGTGATAGGCATGCTCGAGCAGAAGTTCGGCCAGAACAGCCGTTTCATGCGCGTTGACAGTGATACCATTGACCGTCTCATTGTCAAGGACGATGCCAAGGCTGACCGTCTGCCCGACACCAGCTTGCGCATGATAACCAAGGTGTTCTCCAGTCAGCTGCCCAAGATTGAAAAGGCCGATTTCCATGTCGATGCCCAGCCGCTTGGCGAAAACGCACTTCCTGTCATGATCACATGCAGCGAATATATGCGCAGAATGAAGGATATGGCAGCCATCCAGTCCGGAATGAGCTTCTACGGAGATATGCCTGACATGTACAATGTCGTGCTGAACACTGACCACAAGCTCATCAAGACCGTTCTTGCCGATGCTGAAAGCAGCTGCAGTGAGCAGGTCAGGCCAATTCAGACCGAGCTTGATGCCCTTAAGGAACTCAAGGCTCAGGACAACAAGGACGAAAAGGAAACGATTGAGAGTCAGATTTCAGAGAAGGAAAGTGCCATTGACGGCATCTATTCGGATTTCTCAAAGGACAACAAGATTGTTCACGAACTTATAGATCTGGCACTGCTTCAGAACGGAATGCTCAAGGGTGAAGCACTTTCCAGATTCATTCGTCGCAGTGTCGAGCTGATATGATGCTCTGATTCTCAATTTTTGATAAAAAAAGGCGCTCAAATTGTTGTAGCGCCTTTTTTTGTGTATTTTTGAAGAATATGAATCTGAGAAGGGCTTTTTCACTCTTTGCCATGCTGCTGACACTGTCACTTGGTGCCGGAGCGCAGAAGGTGGGTCTTGTGTTGAGCGGTGGCGGTGCGCGCGGCATGGCTCACATAGGCGTGATACGTGCCCTTGAGGAGAACGGCATTCCAATTGACTGCATTACAGGTACTTCAATGGGAGCTGTAATCGGCTCTCTGTATGCCATGGGCTATACCCCTGATGAAATGGAACAGCTTATCAGAAGCGAGGATTTTGAACGGTGGTACACTGGCGAAAAGGATATGTCTTACCAGTACTATTACCGTCAGCAGAGTCCGAACCCGTCAATACTTGATGCAAGAATAGCCGTACGAGATTCCATGACAGTGCTCAGACCTATGGTGAACAGCGTGGTCAATCCGTCCCAGATGAATCTGGCCTTTGTGGATATCTATTCAGGGGCATCGGCTGCCTGTGACCGTGACTTTGACCATCTTATGATACCATTCAGGGCTGTGGCATCGGATGTCTTCAACAAAGGTGCCATTGTGCTTGATAAGGGTGATCTGGGTGATGCTGTCCGCGCATCAATGTCGATTCCTTTCGTGTTCAGTCCTATCAGGATAGACTCCATACTTGCCTTTGACGGTGGGATATATGACAATTTCCCGGTCGATGTCATGGTGCGCGAGTTCAATCCCACCTTCATCATAGGCAGTGTTACGGCCGATGGTGAGAATGAACCCTTCCCTGATGACTATGACCTTATGGGGCAGGTCCGCAGCATGATAATGCAGAAGAGTGACTATAGTCTGGATCCGTCACTCGGAATAAAGATCAACTGTATGCCCGAGGGTGTGGGAATGCTTGATTTCCAACTCGTTGACCCTGTATCGGACTATGGATACCAGAAAACCATGCTTGTCATGAATGAAATAAAGCGGCGTGTCGATGAGCGCCGTGACAGCATAGATCTCAAGTTTCGGCGCAGCGAATTCAAGAGCCGTATCCCCGAACCTGTATTCAGACTCTCCAATATTTCCGGAATCGATGATCTGCAGAGAAGGTTTGTGGTCAGAGAGTTCAATCCCACGGGTAAGGGACTGCTTTCATTTGAAGAGGTCAAGTCCGGCTATTTCCGTCTTCTTTCCAACGAAGCTGTAAGCCGTGTAACGCCAACGACTGCGTTCGATTCCATTTCCAAGGCTATGCTGCTGTCCATGGACGTACAGGTCGATGACCATCCCACATTCAGTCTTGGCGGTGGTCTTTCATCAAGCATCTCCAGCCAGTTGTACGGCTCCGTCTCATATAGTCATATAGGTGAGGCATCGGGATTCTACATGCTTGAAGGCCAGATTGGAAAGGCATATAACAATGCCCAGCTGACAACGAAGATCGACCTTGCCACAAGAGTTCCCCTGGCACTGTCAATGCAGTTGGCATTCAACAACATGAACTACTTCAAGTCCGGTTACATTTTCTATTCGGACAATGTCATGCCGGCTCTCAACAAGGAGACTGAGGTTTATGCCAAGTTGAAGCTCTCACGTCCTTTCATGAACAACTACAAGACCGTGTTCTCTATAGGCGTTGCCCAGCACAGGGATTTCTACTCGAATTCAAGCAACATTGATCTGCATACCTTCAAGTATGACTGCTCGAACCATAACATACTTGGCAGCTCGATTACCTTTACTGGCAATACGCTTAATGCACTGATGTATCCTACCGATGGCTATTCCAATACAATTCGTGCGCAGATATATACTGAAGATGATGAATATCGTCCCGGTAACCGCCGTTCTGCAACCAATCCAAAGGTTGACCGTTCATGGCTTCAGGCACAGGTCCGGCTGGAAAGGTATCATCATCTTGGAGACCGTATTTCGCTTGGCACTTATCTGGAAGGGTATTATTCGACAAGAAACCTTTCATTTAACTACCAGAGTTCTATCATGCAGGCCGGAGCTTTCCGTCCCACCCCTAACAGCCGCTTCATGTTCGATCCTGATTTCCGTGCAAACGCTTATCTGGCCGCTGGACTCAGACCGATATTCATAATCAACAGTATTTTCCACGTCCGTTCTGAAGTCTATGCCTTCCAGCCGTCAAGGACTATTCTGAATGCCGATGGAATTGCCGAATACGGCAAACCTCTGGGCGGATTCCAGCTTATGGGCGAACTGAACTTTGTGGCCCAGTACAACAAGATATGTTTCAATGTCTTTGCCGATTTCTCCACAAGCCGTTACAATGCATCGAACTTTGGAGTGACATTGGGTTACCTGTTGCCCAACGAATGGTTCATAGAATGATTCTTTCCTGTCAACAGTAAGAGTTATGGATGTTTCAAGAGAGAAACGTATTTCACGTATCACGTGGATCGGGATGGCCATCAATGCCGTCCTGACTGTGTTCAAACTCATTGCCGGCATTGTAGGGCGGAGTTCAGCCATGATTGCCGATGGTGTGCATTCACTGTCTGATTTCGTCAGCGACATCATAATACTTGTCTTTCTCAAGATTTCAGGCAAGAGCCGTGACAAGGACCATGATTTCGGTCACGGCAAGTTCGAAACCATGGCCACATTCATTCTCAGCATTATCCTAATAGTGGTTGCAGCTAGAATCCTGTCAACCGGTATTGACAATATAAGAAAGGTCCTTGGCGGCGAAGATATTGCCACTCCCGGAAAGATCGCGCTCATTGCAGCCATAGTATCGATAGCTGCCAAGGAGTTCTGTTACCAGATTACAGCCCATGTGGGACGGATGGTCGATTCTCCGGCGGTCATGGCCAATGCATGGCATCACCGCAGCGATGCCCTGTCATCGGTCGGTTCGCTGATCGGTATAGCGGGAGCTATCTGTCTTGGCAGCCGCTGGATCATTCTTGACCCCATTATGGGTTGTGTCATTTCAATAGTGATTTTTGTGGTGGCAGTCAAAATGGCATTGCCATCGGCCCGTCAGCTGCTTGACGTCTCTCTTCCTGAAGAGACCGAGAAGGCCATTCTGGACATTGCATCAAAGGTCGATGGTGTGACCGATGTCCATAATCTGAAGACCCGTCAGAGCGGTCCTTCAATAATCATGGACATGCACATCATGGTGGACCATAACATGACCATTGTCGAGGCACACCAAATAGCCACACAAGTTGAAGCCCGGCTCACGGAACATTTCGGGAATGAGACCCAGATAAATGTCCACATTGAGCCGGACAACTATTCACATGTAGGACACGAGTGACGGTCCTGCATTTTTTCCTTGGAGTTTACTTGAACAGTTTCTGTGCAAAGGCGTGAAGCGATTTGCGCCATGGCTGCCATTCGTGGTCACCCGGGAATGACTGGAATTCCACGTCAATGCCTGCTTCCTTCATGCGTGCCACCATCTTCTCCGTATGCCGGATTCGTGGATCCTGCTCTCCGCAGGTCATGTAGAAGTGGTCGAAACTGCTGTTGAACTTCTTTGTGTCAGAAATGATTCCAGGTACCTCTTCCTCAAGGTCAAGCTCCTTGGCCTGCTGGATTCCACCGAACATTCCAGTTGAGAAAATGCCTACGTTGGCGAACAGCTCAGGACTGTTGAGACCAATGTAGAATGACTGGCCTCCGCCCATTGAAAGGCCGCACATGGCGCGGTGCCTTGCATCGGCTTTTGTACGGAATGTCTTGTCTATGAACGGGATTATCTGGGTGGCCATTTCGTCCAGATACGGCTGCATGCCGGTACGGCTGTAACCGCCTCCGCCACGGGTTATGTTGCTGTTGGGACTGACCACAATCATAGGAACGGCACGGCCGCTGGCAATCAGATTGTCCATGATGTTGGCCACACGTCCCTGCTGCATCCAGCCGGTGTGGTCCTCGCCTCCTCCATGCTGTATGTAGACCACGGGATAGCGCTTGCGGCCCTTTTCATAGCCTGCGGGGGTATAGACGCATATGGGGCGCCATTCCTTTTCCAGATGTGAGTAGTAGTACAGGGTACGTACCTGTCCGTGGGGAACATCCTGAACCTCGAAGTCATCCATTCCGTCTTCCTTTATCTCAATTGCGCTTGACACGCGGCTGCATCCGTAGAAAGTGTAGCTGGCCGGGTCGCTTGTGGAGACTCCGTCAACTATGAGCGAATAGTAGTGGAATCCGGGAACCTGAGGGGCGGTTGTAATGGTCCATGCCCCACCCTGGACCTTCTCCATATCGTACTTGCGGCCGCCCAGGTCAATCTGGACCTGATTGGCTGCAGGGGCGTTGACGCGGAACATCACACTGCCGTCTTCAAGAACCCTTGGATACCCGTTGCGGTTTATGTTCGTTACCGGTGAATAGGAACCGTCAGGGAAGGCACTGCGCCCCGGCAGCCCTGAAGGCTGTGCCAGGACGCATGCTCCTGAAAGTGCCAGTACAAGTGTGCAGACTGCTTTCTTCATTGTCCAGAATGTCTTACTTGACTGTTATGTCATATGCCTTGAGGTCAGCGTCAAGTGATGACGGACCATACAGCAGCTGGTACTTGCCGGGCTTGAATGCAAGGTCATCGGCCTTCTCGTCATAGAAGAAGAAGGTCTCCTTGTTCAGTTCGACATTTACCGTTGCGGTCTGGCCGGCAGCAATGTTCACGCGGGCGAATCCGCACAGCGACTTGATTGGTGCGCTGGCGTTCTCCAGTGACTTGACATAGACCTGGATGACCTCGTCACCGTCCATTGAACCGGTGTTGGTTACAGGAACTGACAGGGTCATTGACTGTGGCTTGCCTGAAACCTTGGCATCGCCATAGCTGAATGTGGTGTAGCTGAGACCGTAACCGAAGGCGTACAGAGGTTCGCCCTGGAAGTAACGGTATGTGCGGTTCTGCATGCTGTAGTCCTGGAAGTCAGGCAGCTGGTCAGTCGATGCGTAGAAGGTGACCGGCAGACGGCCTGCAGGATTGTATGCGCCGAACAGGACATCGGCAACGGCCTTGCCGCAAGCCTGACCGCCGTACCATGCCTGAACAAGTGCGTCATAGTTGCTTTCAACATTTCCGAAACCTACTGCGCTACCTGATACGTTGACCAGAACGACCGGCTTGCCTGTGGCGTCTATGGCCTGAAGCAGTTCCTGCTGGACAGCCGGGAGCTCAATGCTTGAACGGTCATGGCCTTCGCCTTCGATATCGCTTGAGATACCGCTTACCATTACTATGACATCGGCCTCTGCAACCTTGCCTGCAACCTTCTCGAGGTCAACCGGACCGCGGCTGTAGATATCGAATGAGAACGATGCTGACCTTGCTTCTGGCTGTACCAGGGAAATCTCGACCTGATATGTCTTGCCTTCCTCGACAGCGAAAGTGGTCTGACGTGCGCCACCGCGGCCGAAACCGCCAAAGCCACCGAATCCTCCAAAGCCGCCGCGGCCACCGCCACCCTGCTGCTTTGAAATGGTATCACCGTTGACAGTGAAGCTGTACTGGCCACTGCCACGTACTGAGTAGATCATGTCACCTGTGTAGTCGGCTGTGAATGAACCTGTATAGCGGGCGCTGAAACCGGTCTGGTTAAGACCCGGCTCCCATGGGCAGTCCTCATGGGCAAGAGCCGGTGATGTGGTGTTCAGATTGACCTTCTCATTGTAGTTGGCTGTAGCGACAACGTTTCCGCTGAAATCAAGAGTGTTGTAGTATTCGGCATGCAGACCTTTGCCTCCGTTCAGCTGGGGAACGTAATGGGTGGTCAGGGCAGCCTCGTTCAGGTCGCAACCCTTCTCGTAGATGATGTTGGCGTTCGGAGCGGCCTCGCGGATGGCAGCCAGAATGGTCTGGGTGTTCTCCTTTGTGGGATAACCGTTGTAGTTGCCAAGTATCACGCGTGAATCTTCGGCATTGGGACCGACTACTGCTATTGTGATGTTCTCCTTCTTGAGAGGAAGAATGTTGTCCTGGTTCTTGAGCAGGACAATTGCCTCATGAGCGGCCTTGTTGGCCAGAGCGGTGTGCTCGGGGCTGCTCAGGTCGTCCAGACCCAGGTTTGCCCATGGCAGATTCTCGGCCGGGTCAAACATACCCAGTTTGAAACGTGCCTTGAGAATGCGGCGCACATTGACATCGATATCGGCCTCGGTAATGAGACCCTGCTCTATGGCAGTGGTGAGTGAACGGTAGTTGGTGCCGCACTCCACGTCAGTTCCTGAAAGGACTGCATCGGCCGATGCGCTGGCTGCATTCTCATGTGTGCCGTGCTGGCCACGGTTGAAGAAGTCCGATATGGCACCGCAGTCCGATACCACGATTCCGTCAAAGTCCCACTTGTTGCGCAGAACGTCCTGCAGCAGGAAATTGCTGGCGCAACAGGGATCGTCATCGTAGCGGTGGTATGCGCACATGACCTCCTGTACGTTACCCTCGGTAACCAGTGACTTGAATGCAGGCAGATAGGTCTCATAGAGGTCACGGCCTGAAACGCTTACATTGAACTGATGGCGCAGAGGTTCCGGACCGCTGTGGACTGCAAAGTGCTTGGCGCATGAATGGAGCTTGAAATAGTTCTTGTCATTGCCCTGCATACCCTTGACGGTCTGCGTGCCCATGACCGAGTTCAGGTACGGGTCCTCGCCCGGAGTCTCCTGACCGCGGCCCCAGCGGGGATCACGGAAAATGTTCACGTTAGGACACCAGAATGAAAGTCCCTGATGCCAGATGCTGCCGTTAGGCTGCTCTACACCAAGCTGATGATGGTCGGTGGTGTTCCATACGGCACGTGCCTCGTCTGACACAGCGGTATAGATCTCCAGCTGCTGGGGAGCATCGAAGGTAGCACCCAGTGCAATCACCTGCGGGAATACGGTTACATCGTCATAGCAGATGCCGTGGCATGCCTCGTTCCACCAGTTGTAGGCGGGAATGTCAAGACGGTCAACTGAAACCGAACCGTTCATCATGAGTCCTATTTTCTCTTCGGGCGTAAGCAGTGAAAGCAGGTTGTCCACCCTCTTGTCCACTGAAAGCCGTGGGTTCTGGTACGGATACTCGTACTTCTGACCGCATGCCGACAACAGCAGAGCGGCTGCAGCGATGCAGATTGGTAATGTTTGTTTGCGCATAATGGTTATAGTAAGTTGATTACAGTCAATGCGCAAATATAGTTTTTTTTCCCGACTCCGGCATTAGATGGAAAGTATTACCGTACCTGGGGAACCATTCTTAAAGTCGGTGCAGTGATTTCATGGACGGTCATGTTTCATTCTGCTCTGGTCCATGTCACTGATTGTGCCTGATGACTTATTGAATCTTAGCCAGACTTCGCCCGTTTCGCCGTACTTGTTCTTTGCAATTATGACCTTTGCCAGACCGTGCAGGTCGTGGTGGTCGATGTCCTCATATATCCCATAGTACTCCGGACGGAAAAGCAGGATAATGGAATCTGCAACATCTTCTATGGCACTGCTTGCCCTAAGATCGGACATCTGCGGGGCTTTCCCTTCATACCCTTCGCGGTGTTCCGAGTTGCGGTTCATGTTCGATGTGACAATGAACGGGACATTGAATTCGCGGGACATGACCCTGAGCTCATGGCACACATGTTCCATGCCTTCGCGGGTGTTGCCATCGGATTCGGAATCGAATATTGACTGCAGGGTTTCAATGAATACGAACCTGATACCCTTCTGTTCGATCATGGCCTTGACATTGTCACGTATGAATGACAACGTCATCCTGGGGCTCAGGTTCATGTAGAACGGTGCATCATCGGCACTGATGACAGGAGTCTCCACATTGGCAAGAGCGCTGATTGCGCGTGACACGAACCGCTCGTTCAAGGTATCAGTCGCGGACAGCAATGCCACCGGAATGTTGGCCCTGGACAGATTTGCCATGAGACTGAGCACGAACCCGGTCCTGCCCATGGCCGGACGTCCGCCCACTATGCACAGTTCGCCGGCATTCCACCCCTGCTTGATCACGTCCAATGCCAAGATACCGGAAATGTGCGGCAAAGAACTATACCTCCTGCATTGTAAAACAGCGTCTTGTATCCTGATAAGACCCTTATTGTTGCTTTCTGTTGATTCAATTTCCATTTTCTGATTGTTATTAAGAATTCCATTGTTTCAGTTAACCACTTTGCCCTGACGGTTCAGGATTACGTGCGAGCCGCTGTCATGAATGGATGCAGTGAACAGGTCGCTGCTTTCGGCCTCGATGTACTTGTACACCGGAGGAGTTATCCTGTGGCCATGCGCATCCATAAGCCCGCACAAGTTATCCACATAGTAGGCGAACATGTCGCTGGCCAGCTGCTCGTTCACCACGCCGACCGTGCCATCGGTCTTTACATAGCGCTCATTTGTCCAGTAGTCAAGCGAGCTGACGTAATCGACCAGGTTCTCTTCCAGAATGTTGCCGGAATAGTCAACCATCATGTGAACACCGGGGTTGGTGACAATGGCAAATTCCCTGTACGCAGTCACGCTCTTGTATTCCGGCTGTATGAGCCAGTTTCCCAGGGTGTCGATGACCCCGCAGAGTCCATCGTCACCTGCCACCACACAGACGCTGTCATGGAACACGAATTCAGACAACGGGTTGCCATAGTAAGGGAACTTGAAGTCGATGACCGTGTTCCCCTGATGGTCAATGAATCCAATCATGCCGTCCTTCTGGACACCGGCCAGACCGCACGAGAAGAACCACGCCCTGCGGTACTGCGGCTGTACGGCAACCTTGCCCGTGTAGGAGTTGAAGTAGCCGCGCCTGTCATTGTAGCAGAACACTGACAGCGAATCGTTGCTGTCATTGGCCGACCAGTCAAAGCGGACATGCTTTAGTGTAGCCTTGCCGGTGGTCTCATCAATGATGGTGATGTCCCCGTACAGGCCGATGCGGGCCGACAGGTTGTCGCCTTTGAGCATGTCATCGGACAGTCCGGTCCGTCTGTGTCCGGTCCTGACATATGAAGAACCATGATTCAGTATTCCCTTGATTCCTATTATGCCGAAAACGGCCAATACGCCAACCAGTAATGATGCTCTGTGAATCTGGTGCAAACTGTAGCCTTAACGTTATCCGGATGTCATCCCGACAGCGATATCCGAACGCAATACGGCCGAGAGCTGGGGTGCGGTGGGGAATGTTACAAAGCTCTCAATGAGAATGCTTCGCTGAATGGTACCAACAGTTTTGTGTCGTGCTTGTATTTCAGCCATGCATCTTCTGCATGATTTGTTTCTGACAATGTAGAGCTTGACTGATTTGCCATTTTTCCTGCTTCATTTTCAAGCACTCTTATCTCATTCTCATCGAATACACTCTTGTCACATGCAGTGAGAGGCCTGAAATAAGGCTTCTCAGCGTCAATTTCATCGACTTCATTGAAGATTCCGTACAGGACCTTGAAATTTCCTTTATTGCACACACAAGAGCCGTCCTGTTATCTATAAGTGTGCGCATCAGTCTGCCATTTGAAGGAGAAGGCACCTCGCCCAATTCATAACGGTAGTACTGGTTCTCCCCGAATCCCCGCAGGCGTCCCATATTGGCCTTTGACAGCTGACAATCCTGGCGGAACTTTATTATTTCATTGACAAACGGAATATTATTCTCTTCGCGATACTGATTATATACTTGGGCGAAATTGATCTCTCCCGTTGCCTCATCAGTAAACTCCTCACCACTCTCGTCACATACATAATAATGATTCAGGAAGTGGTAGGTCTTGTTAATACCGATGTACGTTTTGTCCGGGCTTTATGGCCCGGATTATTTTTGCAATATGTTCGTGATGTTGTGGAATTGAAGTAAATTTGTGCTTGAAGTATGAAACTGATTGATTCAAAAGAATATCATTGTAGGACATGAAAAAGATTCTTATCATCATTGGTGTTGCATTGTGGGCAAGTATACTTTCAGCGCAAGGTTTCAAAAATCCAATACTTCCGGGTTTTCATTCCGACCCTTCAGTTTGCAGGGCTGGCGATGATTTCTATCTGGTCAACAGCACGTTCCAATATTTCCCCGGAGTTCCGGTATTCCACAGTAAAGACCTTGTCAACTGGGAGCAGGTGGGCAATTGCCTTACC
>JAZUEH010000032.1:0-5979 GCA_045640065.1 Bacteroidaceae bacterium | reverse complement strand
CTTTCCTTTGCATATTTGAGCAGAGATGCCGCACACTCGCGTATCTGGGTTATGCTGCCGGCACTTGAATCGACATACTCGCTGTTGATGGTCTGGATGGAGTCAATGATGACTATCTGCGGCTGTTGCTCCTTTATCTGTCCGTAGATGTTTTCCAGACTGGTCTCGCACAGCACAAAGAGATTATCGTGGATTGACGCTCCGGCATTGTCGGCCGCAATTCGGTCAGCGCGCATCTTTATCTGGCTGGCGCATTCCTCACCGGAAACGTACAGGATTCTGAGTCCCTGCAGTTTCATGACGGTCTGCAGTATGAGCGTTGATTTGCCTATGCCGGGTTCACCGCCCAGAAGCACCAGCGAACCGGGGACCAGACCGCCACCAAGCACACGGTCCAGCTCGGCATCCTGCATGCTGATGCGCTGTTCGCCGGTCGCCTTTACAGAGGCCAGCCTGACTGAAGCCGATGTCTGTTCCCTGCTGCCTGACGCGGCACGCCGTGCTGCGGGGGCAGCTGCAGCTGTAGATGCCTTTATGGTTTTTTCAACCATTGTGTTCCATTCTCCGCACGATGGGCATTTGCCGCTCCATTTCGGAGAGTCAAATCCGCATTCGTTGCATACGAAAACCGTTTTATCCTTAAGTGTAGCCATGGATTATATTTTCTTGCTCATTCGGCTCCAGAGAATAATGCCGTATATTGAGTTCATAGTATAGAACACGTATTGTATCATCAGAATAGGCGCATATGGCACTCCTCTTGTCATGGCTATGGACCACATGACCAGCTGTGTGCCGTTGACCACGAGCCACATGAACCACTGCTCCACAAAAGCCAGCGTGAGAAGCAGCTGGGCCCCTACGGCTGCCGTCATTGCCATGGCATCGGTCACGGGCTGGGGATCATCGGTCCCCTTCAGGATGCGGCTTACCGTCCATACGGCCGCAACGCTCAGAATTACAAGCAGGGTACGTTGCCACCAGTTCATCCAGCGGGTGTGTATGCCGTCTTCTTCAGTCTGCAGACGGCGTTTGCGCCACTGGAAGAATCCTATGAACTGCATGGGGACATTATACAGAAGGAACAGCACAGCATTGGCGTACAGACCGCTTTTCAGAGCCATGTAGCCCTGAATGGCAGATCCTATCAGACCGCATACAAAGTTCAGGCTGTTGCCTTTGCATCCGAATATTATGCACAGAATGCTGAACACTCCGGCAGTGAAGCTCAGCGCGTTGAAGGAATTCTGCGGCAGCATGCTTACCACCAGACTCATGATGATGAATCCCGCTATGAGAAACCAGTCCCACCATGTGAAATGCGGGAGCGAGAACAGTCTTTCCTGCTTTTCCATACTGCAAAAGTACAAATATTGACAATTTGCAGGTACTGAATATCTCTTGGAAGTTCAATAAAAGTTCAGATTATGGCAATCGGGTGCCAGAAACGAAATACATGAACGCGGATTCAAATAATTTATAAAACATAGTTGAGTTATAAAACATAGTTCATATATTTGCAGAAACAGTCATAGACAATATGAAAAGATTAAGCAAACGTGAAAGCGAACTGATGGAGCTGTTCTGGAACTATGGTGGAATGACAGTTCTGGAACTGCTTGAGCACATCCCGCAGCCAAAGCCACATGTCAGCACAGTATCAACTCAGGTAAGACTTCTGGAATCAAACGGTTTCCTTGACCATGTGAAGGAAGGTGGCACATTCCGTTATCATGCTGTAATCAGCAGTGAGGAATATAGCAATGCTTCAATTGGAGGAATTGTGTCACATTGTTTCGGTAACTCATATATTGAGGCCGTTTCGGCACTCATAAAGGATAAGAAACTGTCGTTGACCGAACTTGAAGAACTGATCAGACGTTTCAAATCCGATAAATAAACTGACGGACTATCATGGTGCAGTTCCTTATATATATGCTTAAAGTGGCTGTTTTGGTTACGGTATTGTTCCTGCTGTACAAACTGTTGCTGTCAAAGCTGACTTTTCACAAATTCAACCGCATTGTCATACTTGTCATGCTGCTTTTGTCATTCATCGTACCCGCCATCAGAATATCACTTCCGGAAGGGATGGCAGGAATCATTCCAATGCGGTTGGCAGAGAACGGTACTGTTGACGAAGTGGAGAATGTGGAAGTCTCTGTGCCAATTGATGTGACACCAATGCCGTATGATCCGGTTCTGGAACCGGAAGGGATGACAGAACCGCTGTCATTACCGGCATCGGAACCGGAACACCGGCATTGGAACTGGATACTGTTCCTCTTTGTCATCTATTGCCTTGGAGCGGCCTATTCCATAATTAAGAAGGTACATTCCGTAAAATGTATTGTCAGTATCATCAATGACGGGGAATACCGGAATCGTCTTGAAGAATGTGATATCATTGAATCGGACAATGTCAACCAGCCTGTAAACTGGATGCGCTACATTGTAATGCCAAGGTCATGGCTGGAAATGGAAAACAAGGCGGTCTGGCAGCATGAAAGTCTCCATGCACACAGGTGGCATTCGCTTGACCTCCTGTTTGCAGACATATTGGGTGTGGTACAATGGTTCAATCCGATAATGGGACTTGTCCGTAGGGAACTGGAACTTATCCATGAGTTTGAAGCGGACCGTTTTGTCATAGAAGGCGGAACTCCTGCAAACGACTATAAGATGATGCTTGTCGGTACTTTGTCGGCAAACCACGGATATGCAATGAGCAGCTGGTTCCTGCAGTCATATTTGAAAAACAGGATAGATATGATGGAAAGGAGCGAATCAGACAGGTGGAGCAGGCTCAGAGCATTGTTCGTTCCCATAATCATAGGCCTGTTCCTTCTTGTCAATGCGACTGTGGCAACAGCAGACAGGAAGGAACAGGACACCGATTCCGGACAGTTTGAAAATCATGTTGTCTGGGTTTTCGACAACGGGCGGGCAAAGGTCAAACTTGACGGTTCGGAATCGGCCGACATGCAGCTGGACGATGTGTTGGGTTATCTGAGGAAACACAACAGGAAAAATGCAATGTCGCGTATCACCATCAGGTATATGTATGATATTGACGGCCTTTCTGATGTCCAGCCTCTTGCCGAAAAAGTCTGTGAACTTGGCATCAAGGTGTCTGTCACCAACAACGATGAAATGCTGGATAATATTTACATGCCTGAGTACCGCTGTGCCAGAATCTATGATGAAGGAAACGGTCAATACCGTTTTGAACTGAACTGTCACTCATCGGACGAAAACCGCAGGATCCGCGAATCAGGATCACGTGATATCATGGATGAAAACGGGAATGTAACAGGACGTGCCTTGTACGGAAACACGAAATATGAATCTCCAATCAGTGACCTTTCCATAACAGGCAACTTGGAGCTGATGAAAAAATGGATAGGCATGTTCGATGGTCATGGAGTGGGCATCTATCCGGCTGACATGCCGTATACCGATGCAGAACAGATGGCGCAGGCTGCCTGGAAACGAGGCATCAGTCAGGTCTCCCTAATCGATGACCGTACCATGAGCATAATTCTTATACCTCAGGGAAGTGAATGGTCAAAGGTATACCCGGATGAAAAGGCACGGACAGTGATATCGGACAGGGAAACAGCTATCGGATGGGGGTATGCTGCAAAAGGAACTTCCATCAGTTATCCCAGATCGTTGTATAATTCGGACTTGCAGGATTTTTACATTACCAACGTGGTAAAGACGCCCGATGAACTGATAATCGTTTATCAGGCGCATCAAAATTCCGATCTGTGGTTGACAGGATTCAACTCAATGGAGCTGGTCGCCGGTGAAAGAAGATTCAGGCAAACAAGATATGAAGGCTTGGAAGGCTTTGAGCATGATTTGTTCTGGAGCCCGGATGACGGCAAGTATGTGCAGAGCATGCACTTTGAACAGGTTCCTGACAATGTGAAGGTCGTGGACCTCTATAACAAAGACGTGAATGCCACTGTCATCAAGGGGCTGCAGGTATCCGATGATCTTTCATACTATGACAGTTTCAGGACAATACCGATGATGAACGTCGTCCGGCTCAAGACGACACATGTAAATGAAAACGATATGGATTTGGTGACCATTGACAGGATTGACATGAGTGAGAGTGAGACGACTGTATATCTGACAATGAAAATTCATGAGCCCCGGTCATTCATGGGGCATGTGGGCAGTGACTTCGAACTTACGCTGTATGACGGAACCAAGGTTAAGCCAATCCGATATGATGGTGTTCCTGTAGATGGGGATTTTGACCGTAACGGTGACCATTCGAACACACCATTCCAGATTATCTTTCCTCCTCTGCCTAATAACACGTTCAATTATGACGGCATCACGCTTACCGGTACGGTATGTCACGAACCAATCAGATTCACGAACATTCAGAATGTTGAGATAGCAAATCTCAGAGCTACTCTGCCTGACATGCTGAACCATGACAATGATTACTTCTTCACTCACGTTGTCCTATACGGTAATCTCAAAATGCTGTTGAAGAATATCAATGATACGAACCTGTTCGGCGGGGATTCGCCTTTATGTCTCACATTGGACCAAAGAAAGGAATTCCTGGACAAACTTGCTATCAGCGATAAAGACATAGACAGACTGACATCGGCTCAGGCATATATCATCATCTTCAAGAAAAAATCTAAGGTTTTCATTCTTGATGAAGTGCATAACAGAATCAACATTAGTATTCCAACGGATTTGGATCCGTATGAATTTCTCAAGAGCAGACCTGACATAAAAGTTGAAGATGATGGCAACTGGTACGTATACGGCAATAAGGCCGAAATCTGGACAATAGAATAAACGGTATAATTATTCTTCTAACTCTGTTATAAACTGTTAAATGTAAGCCCTATGAAAAGAATCTTAGTAGCCTGCTGTTTTGCCGGGACATTGCTGGCGGCAGTATCATGCGGCGAAAAGCCGACAGACTCCGTTGTGGAAGAGTCTTACAATATTACCGTTAATAGTGCCGATTGGAGTGCACTAACTGCAACCATATCTGGCGTTTTCAACGGCATAGAAAAAACGGACCTTGTATTCGGCAGGTACGGAGTCCTTTACTGTGAGAAGTCCGATGATGACGGAAGTGTATTCAAGTCTTGGAAGGAAACAGGCGACTATTCGGGATTCCTGGTATTCGACGGGGCCAAGATATCCGGCTTGTCATATACGGGCACAGTCACGGGACTCAAGCCGGATACGGAGTACAGCTTCTGCCTGTTCTCGCAGGGCAGGGACAGTGCCAAACGCGAAATCAGTGCCGTACAGACATTCCGCACCAAGCCGTTCGCTCCGGTGATATCAGAAGTCAGGATGGACAGCGTACGCTACTTTGACGCAGTAGCCAAAGGAGGCATCAGGGACATTGATGACGTTGATGCCGGATTCTGTGAAATGGGATTCCTTCTTTCCGAATCAGAGGATTGCAACGCCACCAACTCAACGGCATATCCGTTCACTGGGACGGACTTGGCATCGCAGAGATTCTGGTTTCAGGAACAACTGCATCCATCCACCACGTTCCACACAAGAATATACATCAACTATCCAACCACTTCAGGCCAGAACGCTTATGCATACGGCCCCGAAACAGCATTCAACACCAGGGACTTCAATGAGACGGCCGTAGACCTAGGACTGCCAAGCGGAATCATGTGGTCTTCAGTTGCTTTTGGAGGTTGGGATTTTTCAGTGGATGATACTAATTATACTCTCTTTCAGTGGGGAGCCAGTGCCAGAGTCAGGCTGGAAGATCTTAATCTTCCACCAGGACACGCTATCTTTGAAGAAGACATGGTGCCCTTATATGAGCATTGGGATGCCGCCAGTTCAAGCTGCAGGGACATAGGGACGGAAATCAGCGGTACGGAATATGACGTCGTGCATGCCAGGATTGGCGGGAAATGGAGGATGCCCTCAAAGGCTGACGTTGAAGAGCTGATA
>JAZUEH010000031.1:0-2400 GCA_045640065.1 Bacteroidaceae bacterium | reverse complement strand
TGGGACAGCTTCAAATAAGCTTCCGTATTTCTTGATTGTAACATAAGTTCAGAACAGATACTCATGTGAATGAAGGTGGCCTTTTTTCTGGCCACCTTCATCGCGTTGAAGAATTATCTGTCTCTCCAAATATTGGTGTGACCTGTTTTCCGCACTTTTTCGTGACCGTTGCATCAATGTGCCCTACAGCTATCTGAGAGGATGATTGATGGCTTGATTTGGGTGTCCCACGACAAATCGCTACCTTCGTGGTATGTTTGTCCGAAGGAAGCAGAACAAGAGTGGAACCACCTCGATACAGGTAATCGCAAAGGTGGACGGCAAGTACCGTCTCCAGAAGTCCTTCGGCAGCAGCCGTGACGAATCCATACTGGCTTCTCTGGAGCGTCAGGCCCGCCAATGGGCGGACGAACACGAGTTTGGAGAGGAACTGTTTGCCCCTGAAGGTGCTGAGGAATACGATGCCATTTTTGCCGGCATCGGTCAGGATCAGCTCCGCCTTGTGGGGCCGGATCTCATCTACGGCCGCCTGTTTGACAAGATAGGCTTCGGTTCCGTACGGACAAGCGATAATGAGATATTCAAGAGTCTCGTGGTCACACGCCTATACAGGCCCGGTAGCAAGCTGAAAACCTTGCGGTACATGGCCTACTTCATGAACAAGTACTACGATGAGGACAAGATATACCGTTTTCTTGACGAACTGTGCTGGAGGCCCGAATCAAAACGCCGTAAAGCATCTTACGATGTAAAGCACGAAGTGGAACAGGTAACATACAACCAGACCAGAAAGGTTCTTGGCGGCAGTGTGGCGGTAGTATTCTATGACACGACTACGATGTACTTCGAATCCCGTGAGGACGATGTCCGCATACCCGGCTGGTCCAAGGACGGGAAGAATGCCAATCCTCAGGTAGTTCTCGGCCTACTGGTGGGTCCCGGCGGCAATCCGATAGGCTACGAGATACATCCCGGTAACACTTATGAAGGCCATACGATGATCCCCATCATCGAGAAACTGCAGCAGCGTTTCGGCTTTCCAAAGCCTATAGTCGTGGCTGATGCAGGTCTGCTGAGCAAGGAGAACATCCGTGATCTGGAGGACGGAGGCTACGAGTACATCCTCGGTGCAAGAATCCGTTCGCAGAGCGAGCAGTTCAAGGAGCAGGTTGCCTCATTGAACCTGTCCAACGGACAAAGCGCAAGCATCAGACTTACAGGAAGCAGAAGAATGGTGGTCACAATGAGCGATGCCCGCGCAAGGAAGAACGCCGCTGACAGGGACAGAGGCCTCAAAAGGCTCGAGAAACGCTTCAGGACAGACAAACTTACGAAAGATAAGTTGAACAACCGTGGCTACAACCGCTTCCTCGTTATGACGGGAGACGCATCCATCAGAATCGACTATGACAAGGTTGCAAGAGACGAACGGTTGGACGGATACAAAGGATATACGACCAACAGCAGCCTCCCGGATGACAGAATCATTGAAGAATACGGGTATCTGTTCATGATTGAGCGAGCCTTCCGCTTCTGCAAGACTGACTTGGACATCAGGCCGATGTACCATCGCCTGTTCAACAGGATAGAGGCCCACGTCTGTATCTGCTTCGTTGCTTATACTATCATGCTGGAGTTGGAGCGTATCCTTAAATCTGCCGGATCGAAGATCTCGCTAGACAGAGCGCGTTTCCTTGCCGAGAAAATATACCAGATAGACTACGTCAACCCATATGACAAGAAGAGTAAGTCAGTACTCCTTCATACCAAGGAGCAGCCGGAAGTCACCGAACTGCTAGACCTCATCTCAGCCAACTGCTAAAATGGGTGTCCCATTGCGGAAAACAGGTCAATATATTGGCTATCATTGCGGCAAAGGTACAAATATTTCAGGTTTCGCATGTTCCTGATTACTGTTGTTCAAGGGCTGCAACTGAAGTTTCACATGATGAACTTCAGTTTTTTAGGAAGAATGACTAGATTTGTCGTCCAACTGAGTTTGTTCTTCATTTTTTATTCGCTCAAGTAAGATACAACACGCTATTAACTATAAAATTACATTTATGAAAAGAATACTTTACACACTGATGGCGGCACTTGTGGTGGCTGCCTGCGAACCTATAGAATTGGGTAAAAAGGATAATGACGGCAGTAATGACGATGGCCTGAAGATTACAGTGACGACAGGCGATGCCGTTGACATAGGTTTCACATCGGCTGTTCTGAATTTCACTATGGAGGTGGAAGGAACGGGTGATCTGTCCGCTCTGGAGGCAGGAATATGCTATGATCCGGTAAATGAAAATCCGCAGATAGAAGACGGTTTCCTTGTTCCGGCAGGTCGTGACAAGGAGGGCAATCCTGACCTGGGCGGAGAATATTCGTTGCTGGTTGATGGTC
>JAZUEH010000030.1:0-48321 GCA_045640065.1 Bacteroidaceae bacterium | reverse complement strand
GCCCCCTGCCAGGGTCTTGGAACCCGGGCCTCTCCCCTGTTCTCCCCTGTTCTCTTTCTTCATTTCCTGGAGTCGGTGCCCCAGAGCATCTTCTGCTGGAGGGTGCTGTAGAAACTGCTGCCCTCAAGCCGGATTATGTTCAAGGTGAAGGGCGCACGGCGTATTTCCAGAGGTGTGTGCTCGTGCAGGGAGAAACTGTTGCCGTCTATTGAAATCAGGAAGCTGTGGCTGCGGCTGGCAACGTCAAGCCGGATGGTTTCGTTGGCCGACAGCACCAGCGGGCGCATGGTCAGACTGTGCGGGGCTACCGGAGTAAGTACTGTGACGTTGGTTCCGGGGGCTACGATGGGACCACCTACGCTTAGAGAATATGCCGTCGATCCTGTCGAAGTGGCTATTACAAGTCCGTCGGCCTGATATGTAACCAGCTCTTGACCGGCAACGCTGGTCGAAATGGAGATCATTGATGAAATGTCATGTTTCAGTATGGCGATGTCGTTCAGAGCATACGGTGTGTGCCCTGAAGGAATTCCCTTCATGTCGAGTTCCAGAAGGTGACGTTTCTGGATCTTGTACTGTCCGTGGTGGAGCTTTTCAATTGCGTTTTCCATATCGGCTACATTGACATCGGCCAGAAAACCCAGACGTCCGGTGTTGATGCCGAGCATGGGGATTCCGGTATTGCCTACCAGTGCAGCGGCACGCAGGAATGTGCCGTCACCTCCTATGGTGATGACAGCATCGGTTTCAGACAGCCTTTCCTGAGGGATGATTTCATGCCCAAGAGACTGAAGAAGAGCGGTCAGAAGGCTTTTGCATTCACTTGATTTCTGTGCCGAAAGGTTTCCAAATATGGCAATGCGCATGTTTCAAAATATTCTTTATCTTTGCAAAGATAATCCTTTTTTCAAAAGCGTTGGGCAGATGACAAGATTAAGCGTTAACATCAACAAGATTGCCACTTTGAGAAATGCCAGGGGTGGCAACAATCCCGATGTGGTGAAGACTGCTCTTGATTGTGAGAGGATGGGAGCCGATGGCATTACCGTTCATCCACGTCCCGATGAGAGGCACATACGTCATCAGGATGTGCTGGATCTGAAGAAAGTGCTTACTCAGGAGTTCAACATTGAGGGTTATCCTTCAAAAGATTTCATGGATCTGGTACTTGCGGTCAAACCGGCTCAGGTGACTCTGGTACCTGATTCTCCTGATCAGATTACATCGAACCACGGTTGGGATACCGCTACCAACCAGGATTTTCTGTGTGACATTTCCAATGCTTTGCGAGAAGTTGGAATACGTACCTCGATTTTCGTCGATGCCAGTCCGGAAATGGTTGAACTGGCAGCGAAGGCGGGGGCTGACAGAGTGGAGCTCTACACTGAGCCATACGCAGGCAATTACTTGTCTCAAGGGCCGGAAACAGCAGTTGCTCCGTTCCTTGCCGCCGCACTGACAGCCCGCAGTTGCGGTCTCGGACTCAATGCCGGACATGATCTGAGCCTGGTGAACCTGGCTTTTCTCAAGAAGACAATACCATGGCTTGATGAGGTTTCGATAGGCCATGCCCTTATATGTGATGCCCTTTATCTGGGACTTGAGAAGACAATTTCCGAATATAAAAAATGTATCCTATAACAATTATGCTGTTACAATCGACAACAATTGCACAGGCATTGGGCGATTCGGCCCAGGCCATTCAGGCGGCGCTTCCGGCAGAGGAGGTGCAGCAGCAGGGAATCAACATGCTTGACATGGCAATGAAGGGTGGATGGATCATGATAGTTCTGCTCCTTCTTTCAATTGTCTGCTTCTACATTTTCTTCAACAGGATTGCCGTGTTCAGAAAGGCTGCCATCAGTGATCCGCATTTTCTTGACAGGGTTCTGGACTACATGAAGAACGGTGAGACCAAATCGGCACAGATTTTCTGTCAGGCAACCGATTCTCCTCTGAGCCGTATCGTGGAGAAGGGTATCGGACTTGTGGGGCATGATACCAAGGATATCCAACTTGGAATGGAGAATGCCGCCAACATTGAGATTGCAAAGCTGGAAAAGGGCCTGTCCGGCATGTCGACAATAGCAAGTGCAGCTCCTATGATAGGATTCCTTGGTACTGTAATCGGAATGGTCCGCGCGTTCTGGGAAATGGCAGGTGCCGGCAACAACATTGACGTCTCACTTCTGTCCGGCGGTATCTACCAGGCCATGATTACCACAGTGGGAGGACTGATAGTGGGCATCATTGCACTGTTCGCATATAACTATCTGGTTACCAGAGTTGATTCTCTGGCAAATCAGATGGAGTCTTTCATTCAGGATTTTTCAGTAAATCTGGGTAAGTGACATGTTGAAGAGAAAGAACAGGATATCGCCGCAGTTCAGCATGTCGTCCATGACTGACATCATTTTCCTGCTGCTGGTATTCTTCATGATTACATCGACTCTTGTGAGCCCTAACGCCATCAAGGTCCTGCTGCCGCAGAGCTCGCAACAGACCAGTGCCAAGCCGCTTGCAAGGGTGATAATTGACCGCGACCTCAACTGGTATGCGGCATACGGCAAGGATGTCGAGATGCCCATCATGGAAGAGGATCTGACACAGTTCCTTCTGGAATACCAGAATCAGGAACCTGAGATGTATGTTGCTCTCTATGCTGACGAGTCGGTTCCCTACAGCGAGATAGTCAAGGTTCTGAACATTGCCAACGAGAACAGTTTCAAGGTGGTGCTGGCAACCAGAAAACCTGACAGATAATCCAAGTGTCTGACCGGATGAAAAGGAAAATTGACATAATGTCGGTAATTTGGGCTCTGCTGGTCAATGCACTGCTTGTACTTCTGCTGTTCCTTCTCAGTATGGAGATGCCGCAGCAGCGTGAAGAGAGCGGTGTGCCGGTCATGATGGGCAGTCTGGCGGAACTGGATGCCGGATATGAATATACCCCGGTCGAGCCGATGCCTGTGCCCGTACCTCCATCGGTTTCCAACCTGGTTCCAGATGTTGTGGAGGAGACTCCTTCCATTACCCAGGAACTTGAGCAGACAGTAGCAGTCGACGAGGGTAAGAAGAAAACGGAACAGCAGGTCAATGTTCCTTCCCAGCTGACTCCTGAACAGATTAAGGCTCAGGAGGAGCAGAAGGCACGCGAGCAGGCCCAGCAGATAGCAAACAGCATGAGCAACGTTTTTGCCAACAGCCGCAACATGCAGGCCAGTTCAGGTGACAGCCAGACCGATGAAACAGCTCAGACTCCCGGCTCGCTCACTGGCAATTCCACTCAGGGCAAACTTACTGGAACAGGCGGCTATGGCACATGGGATCTTGGCGGACGTGATCTGATGGGACAGCTTCCGAAGCCTGCTTATCAGGGTATTAATGAAGAGGGTGCAGTGGTGGTGACGATTACCGTCAATCCAAAGGGACAGGTCATTGACGCGACAATCAACAAACGTACCAACACTTCCAGCCATGAATTGCGTGAAGCTGCTTTGAAGGCGGCCCGTTCCACCCGTTTCAGTGAAACATCGGGTCTTGACAATCAGACAGGTACCATAACCTATTACTTCAAACTGAAATAACCATGGTATATATTTTTCTGGCCGAAGGCTTTGAGGCAATTGAAATGACAGTTCCGCTTGACATGATGCGCAGGGCAGGACTGGAGGTGAATACAATCTCCATAAGTGACGAATTTTTGGTGAAAAGCTCGCAGGGAATTCCTGTTGAGGCCGATGATCTGTTTGACAATACTGATTTCAGTGATGCCCAGCTCATGGTACTGCCGGGTGGACAGCCGGGATCGGACAATCTTCATGCCCATAAGGGGCTTAAGAATCTGCTTAAGGATTTCCTGGCGAAGGGCGGTCCTATAGGTGCAATCTGTGCCGCTCCGACCGTTCTGGGACGTCACGGATTCCTTGAAGGTCGCAAGGCTACATGCTACCCGGGTTGTGAAGGTAATCTCAAGGGCGCGCAGTACACCGGTTCTTTTGTTGAACAGGACGGGAACATAATTACAGCTTGCGGCCCGGCTGCATCTATTGAATTTGCAGGAGCACTCATCAGACTCCTATGCGGTCAGGATGTTCTTGACCAGGTTCGCGACAAAATGCAGTTTCCCCGTGTGTAATGCTGGATCTTGAGTCGTGCGATGTCAAGTATCTGACCGGAGTCGGACCCGCAAGGGCTGCCCTTCTGGCCAGTGAACTTGAAGTGCACACCTTGAAGGATCTGCTTTACACTTTCCCATATAAATATATTGACAGGAGCCGTATCTTCCAGATAAGGGAGGTTGACGGGTCCATGCCTTATATCCAGTTGAAGGGCCGAATACAGAGCTTCGAACAGAGAGGTGAGGGCTCTCGCAAGCGTCTGGTAGCCTTCTTTTCCGATGGGACAGGTGTTGCCGAACTGGTATGGTTCCAGGGTGCGAAGTACATTGTGGACCGATACCGTCCCGGTGTGGAGTATGTGGTTTTCGGCAAGCCGACCATGTATCAGGGCAGGGTAAACATCTCACATCCTGAGATTGACCCCGAAGCCAGTCTGAATCTGGCAGAGATGGGTATGCAACCCTATTACAACACTACCGAGCGGATGAAACGGGCTGGATTGAATTCGGCCGCTGTAAGGAAACTCGTTACGAATCTTCTCTCGCTGATCGTGGAACCTCTTCCCGAGACCCTTCCGGATTGGCTTGTCGCAAAGGAGCATCTGATGCCTCTCACGCATGCGCTCAAGTCCATCCACAATCCGCAGACTCCAATGGAACTGCGTCTCGCTCAGGCACGTCTCAAATATGAGGAACTCTTCTATGTACAGCTGAATCTGGCCAGATATCAGAGCGACCGCTCACGCCGTTTCAGGGGGTTCCCGTTTCCCAGGATAGGAGAAAAATTCAATTCTTTTTACAAAGAGAAACTTCCTTTCAGCCTGACGGAAGCACAGAAGCGTGTGCTCAAGGAGATAAGGGCCGATGTGGGCAGCGGTCGCCAGATGAACCGTCTTCTGCAGGGCGATGTGGGTAGCGGCAAGACCATTGTGGCTCTGATGGCCATGCTTATGGCAATAGACAACGGTTATCAGGCGTGCATCATGGCTCCAACGGAAATTCTGTCTGAACAGCATTATGCGAATATATCCTCATACCTGGACGGTTTGGGACTTAGAGTGGAACTGCTTACAGGAAGTATCAAGGGCAAGCGGCGTCAGACCATTCTGGAAGGCCTGGCCGATGGTAGTGTGAATATTCTGGTCAGTACTCATGCCGTTCTTGAAGATCCTGTCCAGTTCGCCCGTTTTGGCATGGCGGTCATTGACGAGCAGCATCGTTTCGGCGTGGCGCAGCGTGCCCGTCTGTGGAAAAAAAGCGACAATCCGCCTCATGTCCTGGTCATGACTGCAACACCTATACCGAGAACTCTGGCCATGACCCTATACGGTGATCTGGATGTGTCGGTCATTGATGAACTTCCACCGGGACGCAAGCCAATACGGACAAGCCATCATTACAGCGAGAGCATGACAGGAGTGTATGCTTTCCTGGATCGTGTCCTCAGTGAGGGACGTCAGGCTTATGTTGTCTATCCGCTTATTGAGGAAAGTGAAAAGATTGATCTCAAGAATCTCGAGGAAGGATATGCATTCATTACAGAACGTTTTCCGCAGTATAAGGTCAGCAAAGTGCACGGTCGTATGAAACCAGCCGAAAAGGATGCCGAAATGCAGCGCTTCAAACGTGGTGAGACGCGTATTATGGTTGCGACAACGGTAATAGAGGTGGGTGTCGATGTGCCGAATGCAAGTGTAATGATCATTGAGGAGGCACATCGGTTCGGACTGTCACAACTGCATCAGCTTCGCGGTCGTGTGGGCCGTGGTGCCGAACAGTCTTTCTGCATGCTTGTCACTCCCGGGCAGATAGGCGATGATACCCGTCGCCGAATAGAGATAATGACATCTACATGTGACGGTTTCGAGATAGCCGAAGCCGATCTGAAATTGCGCGGTCCCGGAGATCTGGAGGGAACGCAACAAAGCGGAATAGCCTTTGATCTTAAACTGGCAAACCTTGCCCGTGACGGTCAACTGATAGGACATGTCCGTGGCGTAGCCCGTGAAATAATAGAGTCCGATCCGACCCTTTCTTCTCATCAGAACCTGTTGCTTGCAAAGGTTCTTGCCAAGCTTAAGAAAAGTCCTTTTGACTGGTCATCTATTTCATGAAAAAAGACTACCTTTGCCTAAATTAGGCAGAGGGATGAAAGTTCACAGACCATTCTTTTCAAAGACAGTTGTTCTCGCCCTGTTTTTCGCAGGTCTTGTCCAGCCGGCGGGTGCTCAGGATGTGCTTCCTGAACAAGGCGGTCATGCAGTAGTGATGGATGCTCCCATCATGCCTTCCCTCATGACACTCGGGACAATGGTAGATCTGGAGAATCCCGCCTCATATCTGTATCCGGACTGGAGTAACAGTCATGCTCACAATTATGGAAATGTCAAGTTGCCTGATTCTGTCGTGATATCTATGGACGGGTATCGTATGCCGACTGACAGCACTCGAATAACTGATACGTATGGCTATCGTCCACGACGCGGGCGCTGGCACATGGGACTTGATGTCAAGGTGAAAACCGGTGATACCATCCGTGCTGCTTTTGATGGCAAGGTGCGTGTATCGGACTATGAAAGGAAGGGGTACGGACACTATCTGGTCATTCGTCATCCCAATGGTCTTGAAACGACATACGGACATCTGTCAAGGAAACTGGTCGAAGAAAATGAAATTGTCCATGCCGGCGATCCCATAGGGCTTGGTGGCAGTACTGGACGTTCAACAGGTTCACATCTGCATTTTGAAACCCGTATTCTGGGAACGGCCATTGATCCGGCATTGTTGTTTGATTTTCCAAATCAGACGGCTGTTACGGACTGTTATGTCTATCAGGCCAAGATTGCCCCGCAATATTACAAGGTCAAGAGTGGTGATACGCTAGGACGCATTGCAGCAAGAAATCAGACATCGGTTTCCAAAATTTGCAGTCTTAATGGCATTTCATCAAAGACAGTTCTCAGAGTAGGTCAGAGTTTAAGAATAAAATGACTTAGAACGTATGATAAAGACAAATTCCACAGCCAAGTCCGATGCTCCCGACACAAACCGCCAGTTTGAGGAGGTTATAGCTGAATGTCGTGATCTCTTTGTCAGAAAATTGCAGGATTACGGTCCTTCCTGGCGCATTATGAGGCCCTCGTCATTGACAGACCAGATATTTATCAAAGCCAAACGCATACGTAGCATCGAGACCAAAGGTGTGGCTCTTGTGGATGAGGGGATACGTCCTGAACTTATCGCCATTGTCAATTACGGAATCATAGCGCTGATACAACTGGAGTTCGGATACAGTGACAGTGTCGATGTTGACGGTGAGTGGGCTATCCGCGAATATGACCGTCAGGCAAAGGCTGCATTGGATCTCATGAAGAGGAAGAATCATGATTATGATGAAGCCTGGCGGGGAATGCGCAGTTCATCATACACAGATCTGATACTTACCAAGATTAACCGTACTAAGGAGATTGAGGGACACAATGGCCAGACTATTGTGTCTGAGGGCATTGATGCCAATTACATCGACATGATAAATTATGCGGTATTCGGACTGATAAAAAATAAATATTCGGAATGACCATTGGAAAAGAGACATCTGCCAATTCTGGTATTAGAAGTATTTTTGTCAATACGGCCAGAATATTTTTGGGACTGGTTTTCATGTTCTCTGGAATAGTGAAGGCCATTGATCCTGTAGGAACGCAGATCAAATTTGAAGACTATCTGGTTGGGATGGGACTGGGAAATCCGGAACAGTCCAGCTGGCTTCTGATAATGGCCTGTATTCTTGCCGGTTTTGAGATACTGCTAGGCGCATATCTGGTTATGGGTGCATATCGTCGTGGAACTTCTGTCCTGGCTTTTGTACTGATGTGCATTCTGACTCCGTTTACCCTTTATGTGGCAATTGCCAATCCGGTCCATGACTGTGGTTGTTTTGGTGATGCATTGAAGCTGACCAACTGGCAGACTTTCTCCAAAAATGTCATTTTACTGCTATTGTCTGCTGTTGTGTTGAAAAATTGGAAATGTGTAGTTCCGTTTGTCAGAGAAAGGTGGCAATGGTCAGTGACACTTGTCATGCTGATCATTACGGTTCGTTTCGTTTATGATAACGTCAATTCGCTTCCGATAATTGATTTCAGACCATATCGTATTGGAACAGACTTAAGGCAACAGGTTTTGGAAGAGGGTAATCCTGAGATGGCAGACTTCTTTCTGATGGATAGCAAAAGAGAGGATGTTACGGCCAGTGTTCTTGAAAATCCGGGCTATACATTCCTCTTGGTTTCGCCTCATCTGTATCAGGCGAGCAGTAGTGATCTGGATTTGATTGACGGACTGGACGATTATTGTGAGGAATACGGTTATGGTCTGGTATGTCTGACCTCATCGACCCGCGATGAAATTGATTTGTGGGCGGGCAATACGGGTGCACGGTATCAGTTCCTTTTGTGCGACGAGATTCCTTTAAAGACAATGGTGCGTTCCAATCCGGGACTGGTATTGCTTGGAGATGGTATCATTCTGAACAAATGGAGCCATAGCGATATACCTGATGAGGAGGCATTGTCCGGTCCACTTGAAGAACTCAACGGAGTTGTGGCTCCAGTCACTCATCCAGTGCCAGAGCCATTGGGAGTCATTTTGCTGTTCTCCCTTCCGCTTCTGCTTTTGGGAATAATAGACGCTTTATCTGGAAAGAAACATTAACAACTTATAAATCAATAGAGTAAAATGAGAAAGAAAATCGTTGCCGGTAACTGGAAGATGAACAAGAATCTTCAGGAAGGAATTGCATTAGCACAAGAACTTAATACAATGCTGTCTCAGGACAAACCGAATTGTGATGTTGTAATAGGTACTCCATTCATCCATCTTGCAAAGGTTTCTGAACTGATAGACCATAACTTAATCGGTCTTTCAGCAGAAAACTGTGCAGATAAGGCACAGGGTGCCTACACTGGCGAAGTCAGTGCCGAGATGGTCAAGTCAACTGGTGCTGAATATGTTATTCTGGGTCATTCTGAAAGAAGAGAGTACTATCATGAGACTTATGATATTCTTAGGGAAAAGGTGCTGTTGGCACTTGCAAATGGACTTAAGATAATCTTCTGTATCGGTGAATCACTTGAAGAGCGTGAGAAAGGTATTCAGAATCAGATTGTCAAGGCAGAACTTGAGGGCTCAGTATTCAATCTGAGTGCCGATGAATTTGCTAACATTACTATCGCTTACGAGCCCATCTGGGCTATCGGAACTGGAAAAACCGCTACCAGCGACCAGGCTGAAGAGATACATTCATACATTCGTTCAGTCATTGCCGACAAGTATGGCAAGCAGGTTGCCGAGGATACTTCCATTCTTTATGGAGGTTCATGTAAGCCTTCAAATGCTGCCGATCTGTTTGCAAAGCCAGACATTGACGGTGGCTTAATAGGTGGTGCTTCATTGAAGGCTGCTGATTTCAAGGGAATCATTGACGCTTGGAAAAAGTAATGGAAATCAGGAAAGCAGGACTTTTTTGCCTGTTACTGTTCATGTCGGTCCTGACCAGTGCCCAGAAGCGGACACTGGTTCAGGATTTGGAATCTGATGAACCTGGTTCAGGCCAGGTGCGCATAGAGATGGACCAACGCATTGACAGCTTGTTGGGATCATGCATCGTCAGTCAGGACGAAGAGTCATTCAAAGCAACAGGGTATAGGATTCAGGTATATATGGGCAATAATACCCGCCAGTCAAAGGAGCAGGCTACTCAGACTGACAAGTATATTCGTGAGAATTTTCCCGACTTGCCTGTCTATACGGTTTTCCGTTCTCCGCGTTGGCTTTGCCTAGTCGGTGATTTCCTTTATTATGAGGAAGCGTATGAAACCATGCGAAGGCTTAAAAAGGAAGCCAAGTTCAAACAGATGATTATTTTGCGTAATCAGGAAATCAGAGTTCCGCTATGAGCAGTCTAATTCCATTTTCAGACGAACAGGATCCCAGACTTGTCGAACTTCAACAGCATTACCGTCGCATTCTGGAGCTTGTCGAACCGGTTCCTGATCGCGAGGGACTTATCAAGACTCCGATGCGCGTGGCCAAAACCATTCTTGATTTTACGAGTGGTTATACCATGGATCCGGCCGCTATTCTTAAGTCGGCTATGTTCAAAGAGGACTACAGTCAGATGGTTATAGTAAAGGATATTGACTTTTATTCTCTTTGCGAACATCATATGTTGCCATTTTACGGAAAGGCACATGTGGCATATATTCCAAATGGGTACATTACCGGACTAAGCAAGATTGCCAGAGTAGTTGATGCTTTTGCTCGGCGTCTTCAGGTTCAGGAACGTATGACATCGCAGATAAAAGACTGCATTCAAGATACTCTGCAACCGTTGGGAGTTATGGTGGTCATTGAGGCAAGCCACATGTGCATGCAGATGCGCGGCGTTGAGAAACAGAACTCCATCACTACAACATCGGACTTTACCGGTGCTTTCCGTCAGGCAAAGACCAGACAAGAGTTCATGAATCTTATTTCAAGATAATTATCTTTACACGTTGACAATCCTGTCACCCAATGCACGTGATAGGTTGGCACGGGCTTGCAACAGTATCTGATAACGTTTTTGAACCTGCATTAGGCATTCTGTGTTAGAAATGACATCCGGATCCTTAAGTTGCAGTTCAACATTCATCAATTCAATCCTGACCACCTCCATCTGATAGTCGGCCATTATGTGGCGCGTAACTTCAAAGAGGTGGTCTTCTTCGTTTCTGGGTTTATTGTCCTTGAAGACCTGGCTGAGCTGGTAACGATCCTCAAGAAGACTTGCTGCGGTAAGGCTTACAAAAGTTTCAGGATGTGACATGAAAAAACGCTGGCTGTCGAATTCAGGTTCGTTTCCATGCTCGGAGTACAGTTCGGTAAAACGTCTGTAAACAGGATGACGGAATTCAAGTCCGTCATTCTCAAGGGATTTTACAATATACTGTCCTACAGTGATATCTTGATGCCCATTTTCAGTTTCCATTGAAAAACAGGTTTTGTTCCCGTAGCGGACAATCATTCTTGAAAGTAGCCTCTCCCGTTCCATGATAGGCCCAAGACCCTGTTGTTTCAGTTCTCTGATATCCTGTCGCAACCGATCTTCCGGACTGAGTTCAGGTTCTGCTTCCGGTTCCGTCTGTTTGTCCTTACTGTCTGGCTGGGTCTGTTGGGTCGCATCGCGCAGCTGACGATTAACGTCGGCAATGACAAGCCCTTCGGCTATTCCAAGCTGCTGGCTTGCCTGAGTTATGTAGACGGATCGGACTATCGGATCCTGAATGACGGAAATGCTGTGGGTTATTTCTTTAATAAGGTTGGCTTTTGCAATGGGGTCACCTTTGGCATCATCCATCAGCAGGTCAATCTTGAAACGTATGAAATCCACCTGATGGCTGTCCAGATATATCTTGAGTTCTGTGGCGCTGTGGCTCTGAGCGAAGCTGTCAGGGTCCTCCCCTTCGGGCAGAAGCAGCACACGCACGTTCATGCCCTCGGCTAGAAGCATGTCAATGCCACGTATTGAGGCTTTAATGCCTGCCTTGTCGCCGTCATAAAGAACTGTAATGTCATTGGTGAAACGACGTATCAGACGAATCTGCCCCGGGGTCAGTGAGGTTCCGCTTGAAGCTACAACATTTTCTATACCTGACTGGAACAAGCTGATGACATCGGCATAACCTTCAACCAGAAAACATCGTTTCTGAAGACCGATAGCCTGTCTGGCCTGATATAGGCCGTATAGTTCGTTACTCTTCGAATAGATGGCCGATTCAGGAGAGTTCACGTACTTGGCTGCCTTTGCATCGGATTGCATTATCCTACCTCCGAATGCAACGGTCTTGCCTGATAGGGATAGAACCGGGAATATGACGCGTCCCCAGAATCGGTCGCGCAGGGTTCCGTCGTCCTTTTTATAACAGAGTCCGGTCTTGCACAGGACATCGGCACTGTAACCTTTGCTTTGGGCTTCACGTGCAAGACTCTCTCCGTCATCGGGACAGTATCCGAGCTGGAATTTTTCGATAATATCATCCCGGAAGCCACGTTTCCTGAAGTATGCCATGCCGATGGCCACGCCCTTAGGGGTATTGCGCAGTTTGTCATGAAACCACTCTTGGGCGAATCTGTTGGCCACAAACATAGATTCACGTTCGCTCTGCCAAGCTTTCTCCTGATCTGAAAGTTCCCGTTGTTCTACCTGAATCCCGTATTTGTTACCAAGCCATGTGGCGGCTTCGACGAATGACATGCTCTCATGTTCCATGAGGAAATGGATGGCATTGCCGCCCTTTCCGCAACTGAAACATTTGCAGATTCCTCTTGAGGGAGATACGGAGAAAGAAGGGGTCCTTTCGTTATGGAAAGGGCACAGTCCCACATAGTTGGCACCGCGGCGGCGCAGTGTGACGAATTCTGAAACCACGTCCACAATATTGGCCGCATCAAGTATCCTCTGTATGGTCAGCTGGTCTATCATTATAATAATCCGTATACGTTTGACTGCAAAGATAGCCAAATCGCACATAATTTAGAATAATTTTGATATTTAGCCGCGGCTATTTGACTAATAATGATTTACTTTGGGCTGTGAAAACTACTTCATATGACAACTAACACCAAACCTTACAAAATCAAGGAAAAGGCAGAGAAGGATGCATCTTACAGAAGCCTTATCCGTGCAGAACTGGCAGACGAGCTTTATGACAAGATTCTGACTATCATTGTGGCCCAGAAGAAGTACCGGGATCCTGACTATTCGGCCAAGCAGCTAGCCAAGGATTTGAATACCAATCCAAGATATCTGTCAGCAGTAATCAACTCAAGATTCGGAATGAACTATTCCTGTCTTGTAAATGAAATGAGGGTACGTGATGCAGTTCACATGCTTGTGGACAAGCGTTTCATTGATAAGACAATGGAAGAGATCGGCCTCATGGCAGGCTTTGCGAACAGGCAATCTTTCTACGCGGCATTCTTTAAGGAAAAGGGCGAAGCGCCACACCAATACAAGAAACGCCACACACAAAACTGACAATCAACGCACACTCTATAGGGCTCCAATCATGACAATAAAAGATAAGATACTGATAATCAAACAGAGATTAAGACTTGACATGAACGGAGTTGCATCAAAGAGCATGCGGGACGGAGGCATAGGCTACGGGCTCAACTTCGGAGTAGGGCTTGCAGCATTGAAGGAAATAGCCGGGGAAACTGAACATGACAGTTCCCTGGCTATAGCTTTGTGGAAAGAGAATGTCAGGGAGTGCAAAATGCTTGCATCAATGATTTATCCGGCTGACGAGTTTCCGATTGAACTTGCCGATATGTGGGTTGAGGAAATAGAATGGCCTGATCTGGCACAGACCTGCTCCATGTATCTTTTCAGTCGGATGCCGGATGCATCGGTGACAGCATTCCGTTGGATTGCATCACAGTCCGAGATGGTCCGTTATTGCGGATTCCTTACCATAGCACACCAGATGCGTCAGGGAAGGGAGATGAGTGAACGGTATATAACAGAATTGCGTGATCAGGCCCAGACGGCTATTGCCGATGGTTGCACACTGCCGGCTTTGGCGGCCCAAACGGTTATGGATATACTTGAACGGAATGGCAATGACAGAGAGAATTGACAACGGTCTTGACGTTATTAAAGAGAAGCTGGCCGGGTATCTGCAGGATAATGGATTGAGGTTTTCGGCAGAGCGGAATGCCATTTTAGAGACCATTTATTCCATGGACTGCCTGTTCACTCCTGCACAGTTGCTGGAGGCAGTGTCAGAAAGGCAGAATTTTTTGGTGAGTCGTGCCACAGTTTACAATAATCTTCGTATTTTTGAATCTGTTGGACTTGTTCAGAAGGTGCTTCTGGATGGAATTGTCAAATATGACCGGGGCTGGCACGGCAATTGCAGTACAAGACTTGTGTGTACCAGGTGCATGAAGGCATGGGACAGCCATGACGACAGGCTTGATACGTTGGTGCATGAGATGAAACTCAGACGCTTTCACATGGCCGGTTATACGTTGTACATTCACGGACTGTGCAGCGGCTGTATGCAAGCGGAAAAGCGAAAAAGAAAAAGTAATAGGAAAAAAATATAATTGAAAATGGAAATGCAGAAGATCGATGTCCTGCTGGGTCTCCAGTGGGGTGATGAGGGAAAAGGCAAGGTAGTGGATGTGTTGACACCGCGTTATGACGTTGTCGCTCGTTTTCAGGGTGGTCCGAACGCCGGTCATACCTTGATTTTCGATGACAGGAAGTTTGTACTCAAATCCATCCCTTCTGGCGTGTTTCAGGGTAACAAGCAGAATATCATTGGAAACGGAATGGTAATAGACGCTGCTCTTTTCAAGGCCGAGGCTCAGTCCCTTGAAGAAGCGGGCATCAATCTCAAGGACCGTCTGCTCATTTCCAAGAAGGCTCATCTTATCCTGCCTACACACCGTCTGCTGGACAGCGCCATTGAGGCATCAAAGGGTTCAGGCAAGGTAGGTACCACGGGCAGGGGCATCGGACCTACTTACACTGACAAAGTGGCTCGTACAGGCGTTCGCATGGGCGATATTCTTCGTCCTGACTTTGAGGAACGCTATGCTGCAGCCAAGGCCGCCCATGAGCGCACTCTGAAGAGTCTGAACTATGAATACGATCTGGCTCCGCTTGAAGCTGCATGGCGTGATGGCATCGAGTACCTGAAACAGTTCCAGTTCATTGACAGCGAACATTTTGTAGCCAACATCCTACGTGAAGGCAAAACCGTTCTCTGTGAAGGTGCACAGGGTACCATGCTGGATATCGATTTCGGCTCATACCCGTTCGTGACCTCCTCAAATACCATCTGTGCGGGTGCATGCACCGGTCTTGGAGTGGCTCCCAGCAGTATAGGACGTGTTTTTGGAATAATGAAGGCCTATTGTACACGTGTAGGCAGCGGTCCTTTCCCCACAGAACTGTTCGATGCCGATGGAGAGGCTCTCTCAGACCGCGGTCATGAATTCGGAGCAGTTACCGGCCGCCGTCGTCGTTGCGGTTGGGTGGATCTTGTCGCTCTGCGCTATTCCGTGCGTCTTAATGGTGTGACGGACTTAATACTCATGAAGAGTGATGTTCTGGATACATTCGACACCATCAAGGCCTGTGTGGCTTATCAGTTGCCCGATGGTACCAGAACTGACGAATTTCCGTTCGACTGCGAGGGTGTTACCCCGATCTATGAGGAACTTCCAGGCTGGAAGACAGACCTGACAGCCGTTCATTGTGAAGATGAATTCCCCGAAGAGTTCAACAACTATATCTCATTTATTGAGGAATATCTTGAGACTCCTGTTTCAATAGTGTCAGTCGGTCCTGACCGCAATCAGACAATAATCCGTTAATCTATGTATTGGATTCTTTTCATAGCAATAGCCATAGCGAGCTGGGCCGTCCAGAAAAATCTGGAAAGCAAGTTCGCCAAGTATTCCAAAGTCCTTGCCCCGATGGGTATGACAGGGGCCGAGGCTGCGCGTCGTATGCTTCAGGAGCATGGAATCAATGATGTGAAGATTACCTGTATTGATGGTCGGCTTACCGATCATTACAATCCTCAGGACAATACAGTCAATCTTAGCCATGACGTCTATTACGGCAACAGCATGACCAGTGTGGCCGTTGCAGCTCATGAGTGCGGACATGCGGTTCAGCATGCTGTCCAGTATGCTCCTGTCAAGATGCGTTCAGCTCTTGTTCCTGTGGTTCAGTTCTCGTCCAGGGTCGTGACTTGGGTGCTTCTGGCAGGCATGCTGCTTATTCAGGCATTCCCGGGTGTCATGCTGGCAGGCATTATCCTGTTTGCAATGACCACCCTGTTCAGTTTCGTGACTTTGCCCGTTGAGGTCGATGCCAGTCGCCGTGCCCTTGCATGGATGAAGGAATCAGGCATGACAGTGACCCGCCAGGAGCAGGAACCAGCCCGCGAGTCCCTGAAGGCCGCAGCTTATACCTATGTAATAGCTGCCCTCAGTTCTCTTGGCACCCTTATCTATTACTTAATGATTTTCCTTTCAAGAAGAAACTGACCATATGGCAATGAAACCCTCCATACCAAAGGGAACGCGTGATTTCTCACCGGTTGAGATGTCACGCCGCAACTATATATTCGATACCATACGCAGCGTGTTCGGCCTGTTCGGCTACCGTCAGATTGAGACTCCGTCAATGGAGAATCTCTCAACCCTTATGGGCAAGTACGGTGAAGAAGGTGACAAGTTGCTTTTCAAGATACAGAACTCGGGTGACTACATGAGCGGCCTGAGTGATGAGGAATTGCTGTCACGCAACAGCCTGCGTCTGGCTTCAAAGTTTTGTGAAAAGGGTCTCCGGTATGATCTTACCGTCCCGTTCGCTCGCTTTGTTGTCATGCACCGAGAGGAACTGCAGTTCCCGTTCAAACGTTTTCAGATACAGCCGGTGTGGCGTGCCGACCGTCCTCAGAAGGGGCGTTACCGCGAATTCTATCAGTGTGATGCCGATGTTGTAGGCAGCGATTCCCTGCTCTATGAGATTGAACTTGTCCAGATGATGGATATGGTGTTCTGCCGTTTCGGCATTCGTGTGGCAATAAAGCTCAACAACCGCAAGATTCTTGCCGGAATTGCTGAAACCATAGGCCAGGCCGACAAGATGGTTGACATTACGGTGGCTATTGACAAGCTGGACAAGATAGGTCTGGATGGCGTCAACGCTGAACTTGCAGAGAAGGGACTGCCGCAGGAGGCAATTGACAAACTGCAGCCCATTATCAGACTTGAAGGTTCCAATTCCCAGAAACTGGACACAATTGAAAAAGTACTGTCCGACAGTGAGACCGGTCTGAAGGGTGTTGAGGAATGCCGGTTCATCCTGGATGGAGCGGAGAAGCTTGGAATGAAGAACAGACTGGAACTTGATCTGACTCTGGCTCGTGGATTGAACTACTACACTGGTGCCATTTTTGAAGTCAAGGCACTAGATGTGGAGATAGGTTCCATAAGCGGCGGCGGCCGTTATGACAACCTTACCGGAATATTCGGAATGCCGGGCGTGAGCGGTGTAGGCATCTCATTCGGTGCTGGCCGCATCTATGATGTCCTGAACCAGTTGGACCTCTATCCCAAGGAAACAGAAGGAGGTGTGAAGATACTTTTCCTGAATCTTGGAAAGGACGAGGCCACGTTCTCTATGTCGGTGGTAATGGAACTGCGCAGGGAAGGCTTTGCTGCAGAATTGTATCCCGATGAGGCAAAGATGAAGAAGCAGATGTCATATGCTAATGCGGGCAATGTCCCGTTCGTAGGCATTGTGGGCAGCAATGAGCTTGCGGAGGGCAAGGTGACCGTCAAGAACATGGAAACAGGCGAACAGAATCTGCTAGCCATCCCCGAATTGAAGGAACTGTTAGGTTAACCGATGGACAGTGAGTTTGACATAAGACAACAACAGTTCAACCAGTCGGACCGGGAACTGGACAATGCCCTGAGACCTCTCAGTTTCAGTGACTTTTCCGGTCAGACCAAGATTGTCGACAACCTGCGTGTTTTTGTTCAGGCGGCCCGTCAGCGTGGCGAATCGCTTGACCATACCCTTCTTCACGGACCTCCAGGACTTGGCAAGACCACCCTCAGCAATATCATTGCCAACGAACTTGGCGTGGGCTTCAAGCTCACTTCCGGTCCTGTCCTGGACAAGCCGGGTGATCTGGCCGGAATCCTGACATCACTTGAGCCCAAGGATGTCCTGTTCATTGATGAGATTCACCGTTTGTCGCCTGTTGTCGAAGAGTACCTCTATTCGGCAATGGAGGATTACAGGATAGACATCATGATAGACAAGGGTCCGTCGGCCCGAAGCATTCAGATTGACCTGAATCCGTTCACTCTGATAGGCGCCACTACACGCAGCGGTCTGCTCACGGCACCTTTGCGCGCACGTTTCGGCATAAACATGCATCTGGAATATTATGATGCCGCCACACTAGAGAAAATTGTACTTCGCAGTGCAGGTATCCTTGGCATTCCTTGTGACAGGGATGCGGCTGCCGAGATTGCAGGGCGCAGCCGTGGAACGCCGCGTATTGCCAATGCCCTTCTGCGCCGTGTGCGTGACTTTGCACAGGTCAAGGGTTCCGGACGCATCACTCTTGACATTGCCAATATAGCTCTGGAAGCCCTTAACATTGACAAGTACGGACTCGATGAGATTGACAACCGGATCCTGTGTACCATAATTGACAAGTTCGGTGGCGGCCCTGTGGGTCTTGGAACCATAGCTACCGCCCTTGGTGAAGACAGCGGCACACTCGAGGATGTCTATGAGCCGTTCCTCATTCAGGAGGGCTTTCTGAAGCGCACTCCGCGAGGCCGTGAAGTGACAGACCTTGCCTATCGGCATCTGGGACGTTCCCGTTACAAATCCAACACACCTGACCTGTTCGACTGACAAAGACGGACAGGTCTTGGGCTTTATTAATGAATATCCCGAACTTTTATGAAGCGAATTTGCAGATACCTGATTCTGATGACCATTATGACACTGACTTCAATTACCGCCAGCGCTGACAAGTATGACCGTGCCTGGAAACAGGTGGACAAGGATATTGCCCAGGATCTGCCTGAAAGTGCAGCAGAGAAAGTAAATGACATCTTTGATATGGCCGCACGCGACCATGACTCCAAACAGCTGCTCAAGAGCGCGGTATATATCTCACAGATTGAGGCCATGATGGTTGGTGACAACCTGACCAGTTCGATTGAACTGTTCCAGGGTCTCATGCCGAAGCTGGGTCAGAAGGAATACAAGGCAATCTGTCATGCGTTTCTGGCCAAGGCATACCTGCAGTACTGGAACGGACACCGTTACAGGATTCAGTACAATCTGCCGCAGGACACTCCCGATGTGCCGTTGGACAAGTGGACCGCCAGTCAGCTCTGCGATACGGTGATGGAGCATCTGCGTCTTTCAATCGATATGGCCGGTGATGCCCGCAGCCAGTGGTTTGAGGATTTCTTCCCGGGTGGCAACAAGGAGGGTATGAGACTGCGTCCTACACTGACCGATCTCCTTTTTGACAATGCCGTGACCGAGATCTCCGGCCAGCGTCTCAATAAGGCGAAGCGCAGTCTGCTTGAAGACAGGAGGCTGTACGGTTCGGCCAGGGATTTTGTGGCTGCGACTGACGGCATCAGTTCCAACGATGCAGACCTGTGGAGCCTGTACGTCCTTAACCGCATGACATCGCGTCATCTTGATTCAAAGGCCGATCTGCGTTCCACCATTGACAGCCGCCGTATGGATGTTCTGGCCCAGCTTCTGGACTCAAATGGCAGGAATGGGTGGAGTGAAACGGATTCAATATGGGTTGATGGGATGATCCGTCTTGCCGAAAGTTATGGAAAGAAGGTCAGCTTTGCCGGCATATTCCTCAGCAAGGCAGCTCAGAAGATATGGGACGACAGATTCTCAATGACCGATGAACAGGAAATACGCAACGTCTCTCTTGCACGTGATCTCTGCCGCAGGGCAATGAAGGTATGGCCCAAGAGCGAAGGCGCATACAACTGTACCGGAATACTGAATGATATAGAGAGTAAGGATGTCGAACTGTTCCTGCATGGTGACCTTATGGCTGGAGGTGCCAATCTTGCGCATTTCAAGTACAGGAATGTGGGCACGGTTCATTTCCGTGCCATCGAAGTGGCGGGTGAACTCAAGGATATGAATACAACCTCGGTTCTTGACCAGTTGGCCAGGTGTCAGGTGGCATCGGAATGGAAGAACGTAATGGGAGCCACATCGGATTACGTGAGTCATGCTGGAGTGACCCGCATTCCGCCGCTCATGCAGGGAGCGTACTACATTGTGGCTTCGACCGGTTCCAACTTTGGAGCGCGGGATGTCATTTCGTATGCCTTCTGCCAGTGCCGTGCGCTGGAGTTCGTCCAGATGGGAGACGGCAAGGGCAGCGTTGAAGGCTACTTCATCAACACTGTGACCGGAAAACCTGTGCCTGATGTCAAATATACCCTTTGGCAGACCGATAACCGTGAGAACCAGGTGAAGATTGCCACATTCGGAGACGGTGATCCTGACGGTCATATTCTTATCCATGGACTCAAGAGCGGCAGCTACAGCTTTGAAATGAGTCACGGAACGGACATGGGCAACACTCCAGTCAATGTGGGGTATGTCGGAGATGTTCCTCAACAGGGTGTCGTGAGACTGTATTCTGACCGTTACAGCTATCGTCCGGGTGACAGCGTCCGTTTTGCCGCATTATATTACAGCAGTGAGGGATTCAGGGCCGGAAAGGTCTTGAAGGGCGTTCCTGTTGAAATCAGATTCATGAATGCTTCCGGAAAGCAGATTTCCACCCTCGATCTGGTTACTGACAGCATGGGAATGGCAACCGGCTCTCTGCACATTCCGGCCGATGCCATGCCGGGACAGTTCCACATATCGGCAGCTGCCGGTGAAAAAGGGGACCAGGTACGTTCCTCCAGGTCCGTCAATGTGGAAAATCTGAGTCTGCCAAAGTTTGAAATAGAGTTCGATCCGTTTGATCAGCTTCGCTTCTTTGATAAGGAAATCACAGTAAGCGGAAGGGTGATGACCCAGACCGGACTTCCGGTTGGAGGTGCACAGGTGCAGTGGAGTCTGGACATGGACGGCAACAATGTGGATATTTTCAGGGTAAGGGCTTCAAACGGCAGAATCCGCATTGCAGGCGGACAGGTCATCAGCGGAAACGACGGACGGTTCAGCATGTCTTTCATCGTGCCTGAGGATATGACTTACGGAAACGGTGAACCTGTCAGCCTGACTGTTCCGGTCCAGGTGACTGACCTGAACGGCGAAACGCGCCAGAATACCATATATATGATGCTGGGGCGGCCTTATCGGAATATAGTTCCCAGTCCCCTGAACAGTGAATTATACCCTGATGAAGGTGACAGTATCAGTGTAAGGCTTACAGATGGCGGAAAGTCTGTGAAAGGCGAAGTCAGGGTTCAGGTCTGGACTCTGGAGAATATAGCATCGGGAATTGATCCTGGAATTCAAGGAAGTTTCAACGGCATTGATTCTGAAAAGCGTTTCCGCGAAGAACTGGCTGCAAGTGTAGACAAGCAGGAACTGGCAGGTCAGTTCCCACGATATAATCTGGATTTTGAGGCGCAACCTGAAACAGCTCAGAAGGTGCTGGACAGAACGGTTACTGTGGGCAGAACCGCAGGAACTGTCGGACTGAAACTGGACAGGTCGGGCAGATACAGGATAAGCATGACATCGGAGCATGCTCGTGATTATATCTATGACAGCGAATTCATGCTTGAGAGTGACCGTGAGTGGGTTCCGCAGAACGGACTTATGTGGGCTGCACAGGAATCGGATGTCGTCAAGGTCGGTGATACGGCAGTCATCAGACTTGGCAACTGTTGGCCGGGATCGGTAATCCTCTGGTCAGTCATAGACCGTCTGGGCATGAACAGATACGGCACCATGGTGTCCGATGGCTGTCAGACGGTACTTGAAATCCCCGTCACCACCAGTCTTGAAGGCGGTTTCTGTGTGTATCTGTACTCTATGCTTGACAATATCACTGAATCACGGTGTCTGTATTTTGATGTTCCATACGCCAGTCATTCACTGGTGGGCGAGGTTGAAAATGCCGGTGACAATGTGAAGCCGGGTGACAGCATGGACTGGAAATTCAGTATCCGTGATAATGATGGAAATCCCGTGCATGCCCGTCTGCTGGTTGACATGTACGATTCATCGCTCGATGCGTTCGGTAGCAACCAGTGGACATTCCAGCCATGGGGACGCTGTTATCCTCATGTCGCTTATCAGTGGATCAGATACAGATATTCAACAATTTATGATCCAAGATACTGGAATGCCGGATCAAAGGTCAAGCCATATTCAGGCAAAGTCGCTCTGACCGGTGTACTGCTTGATCCGCTGAACATTGTCATGGGCAATGGAGCCATGCCGATGGCTCTCAGGGAAAATGGTGCAATCATGACCAAGTCAACGGGTCTTGCCAGAGCTGTGGCCAAATCCTCTGATATGGCCAGTGGCTATTCAGCGGACAACGTTATTGAACTGAAAGAGGAGGAACCGGTAATGCTTGCCGATGTTTCCATTATTGAAGTTCCGGCTGAAGTCGAAACTGTAAAGATGGAAAACCTGCGTTCGGACCTTGATCCTACAGGACTTTTCATCAGTCTGGATACTGATTCGGACGGAATTGCCGCTGTCAGTTTCCCGGCACCGGAGCTGCTTACCAAATGGCATGTGCAGGCATTCGCATATACCGACAGCCTCAGCACTGTTGATTTCAGATTTGACAGGACAACACGTAAGGAACTGATGATCGAACAGGCTGCCCCGCGCTTTGTGCGTCAGGGTGACCGCCTTGAGTTCACTTTCAAGATAATGAACGCCACCGATTCCGACATTGATGTCAAGGCGCGTCTGGATCTGACAGACCCGGCAAGCGGAAAGGCCGTCAAAGCCATTCAGGGTGGTGTGGCATCGGCTTCAAAGACAGTAGGTGTTCCGGCTGGCGGCAGTACCATGGCAAGTTTCACCATCCTTGTCCCTGCGGACGGGACGGAGGCGCTTGAATATACGCTCTCGGCCATCGGAGGCGGGCTTGAGGATGCCGTGCGTCAGACAATACCGGTGCTTTCGACAAGGACACTTGTCACAAAGTCCATTTCTCTGTTCAACAACGGAAACGAAACGCGTTCCTTCAGGTTTACGGAACTTGAGAAGCCGCTTTCCGGCAAGACCGGTGACGAACGTGTCGTATTGGAATACAGTTCAACCCCCATGTGGTACGCCATCCAGAGTCTGCCGGCTCTGATAAAGGCCGATGACCCCAGCTCGATTCGTCTGGTCCACAGCATTTTCGGTGCCGCATCGGCCCGGGAAATCATGAACCGTCATCCGGAAGTCAGGGAACAGGTGGAGAAGTGGGCTGCAATTCCTGCAAGCCAGTGGCAGACCAGGCTGGAGCAGAACGAGGACCTGGCAGCCGTGATGATTGGGGAAACTCCCTGGTACCGTCAGACGCAGAACGAAAAGGACCGTCTGCGTGCTCTTGGACAGGCATTGGATTCAGAGAAGCTCGGTGAAGAGCTTGCAAAGGCTGTTGAAAAGCTCATTGACATGCGTTCCGTCGGCGGATGGCCATGGATGGAGGGCATGAGCGCCGACATCCATTCCACACTCACCGTCCTGGATTGTCTTGGCCGTTTGCGTGAGAACGGCGCAATTGAATTCGATAACCGTATGACAAACTGTGTGAGCGAAGCCCTGACCTGGACAGATTCATATTTTGACAGGTTCTACAGTGACAGGGAGAAGCCTCAGGAACTGGGTGCGCTTGAGTTGTCATACCTGCTTGTCATAAACCGTTTCAATGACATCATGTACTTCGGCAAGCGAACAGATATCCATAAGTTCTATAGGGATCTAGCGGCAAAACAGGATACCCGCAATCTGGGCCTGATGGAGAGGGCACAGCTGTCGCTTCTCCTGTCAGAAACTGATGGCGCTCAGGCAGAGCATGTCGCGCAGACCATGTTCGAGCGTTCTGTCCTTGAAGATGAAATGGGACGTTACTGGAGGGATAACAAGTCAGGTTACCGCTGGCAGGACGCTCCAATAGAGTCACAGTCGCTGGCCATCGAGGCGCTGCTGGCCACAGGTCATGACAAGGAGGCTGGTGAGTGTGCGCGCTGGCTTCTCAAGCAGCGTCAGACCGGCGATTGGGGAACATCGCCAGCCACTACACATGCCGTCGTGGCACTGTTGGCCGCAGCCGGCGGAAAGGTCCAGACAGGGAAAGACGTTACCGTCAGCCTGGGCCAGAAGAGATATGAGGCCGCAAAGAACAGCGATCTGAACGGCTACATGAAGGTTGAGATACCGGGTCGAGCCACGGCATCAATGGCCAATGTCAAAGTTGAGAGCAAGTCCGATGCAGTGAGCTGGGGCGCTGTCTACTACCAGTATACCGATGAGTTGTCGGCCGTTGAGGCCAGTGCCAATGGTCTGACGCTTGAGCGGAGCATGTGGCGTGTTGACCGCGGAGCCGATACGGACCGTCTTCAGGACATTGCCGCAGGTGCTGCCCTGCAGGTCGGTGACAGGGTCAGGATACGTCTCAGAGTCACTGCTGACCGTGCCATGGAATATGTGCAGCTCAGGGATATGTGGGCTGCAGGTTTCGAGCCTTCGGACACTCGTGCAGGCCGTACATACGGACTGCCGTATACTGCCTACAAGGCTCCTGGCAATTCCTGCACGGATTTCTACTTTGACCGTCTGGAGAAGGGTACTTTTGAGATAGAATATGATATGTTCGTGCAGAAACCCGGAACCTTCCAGGCAGGAAGGGCAACCATCCAGTGCCTCTATTCACCTGACATGCGTTCTGGTACTGCAGCTCAGACAGTGACAGTTGACAAATGACATGTAACTTGAGATTATGGTTCTGAACTGGATTTGGATAGCGTTCTTCCTGATAGCCTTTGTAGTGGCTCTGATACAGTTGTGCATGGGAAATGCTCAGGTGTTCAGTGACATCATGGACTCGATGTTCGCTGCAGCGAAGAACGGATTCGAGATATCGCTTGGACTGACCGGAGTGCTGTCGCTCTGGCTGGGTGTAATGAAGATCGGCGAAAAGGGTGGAGTGGTAAACGGCTTCGCACGGCTTCTCAGTCCGGTGTTCTGCCGGCTGTTCCCGTCACTCCCGAAAAACGATCCGGCATATGGCCATATATTCATGAACATTGCCGCCAACATGCTTGGTCTTGACAATGCGGCAACCCCCATGGGACTCAAGGCCATGCAGAGAATGCAGGAACTGAATGACAGGAAGGATGTGGCATCGGACCCCATGATAATGTTCCTGGTACTCAACACCTCCGGTCTGACCATCATACCTGTCAGTGTTCTGGTGTACCGGGCGCAGATGGGGGCTGCACAGCCGGCCGATGTCTTTGTGCCCATTCTCCTGGCCACATTCTTTTCAACCATGGTGGGACTTCTGGCTACATGTATTATCCAGAAGATACGGATTGACAAGGTCCTGGCATTGTTCCTTGGCGGTCTGAGTGCTGTCGTCGCACTGATCATCTGGGGATTCAGCCGCCTGCCCGATGCCAAGATAGGACCGGTTTCCACCAGTTCGGCCAACATTGTCCTCATGCTCGTCATTGTGGGATTCCTTCTTGCAGGTGTGAGGAAAAGGATAAATGTGTATGAGGCCTTTGTCGAAGGTGCAAAAGATGGATTCAAGACAGCGGTATCGATTATCCCATATCTGATAGCCATACTGGTTGGTATTGCCGCATTCCGTGCATCGGGAGCGATGGACGCTCTGTGTTCAGGTATCGGATGGTTGGCCAGGACATGCGGTCTCGATGACAGTTTCGTGGGTGCGTTGCCGACAGCTCTGATGAAGCCCCTTTCCGGCGGCGGTGCCCGCGGCCTGATGATAGATGCAATGACAACATACGGTGCCGATTCGTTTACGGGACGTCTGGCCTGCCTGTTCCAGGGCTCTACCGATACTACCTTCTATATTCTGGCGGTATATTTTGGAAGTGTGAATATCAAGAATACGAGATATGCTGTGGGTTGCGGTCTTCTGGCAGACCTTGCCGGAATACTTGCAGCCATATTCATGGCGTATTTGTTTTTCAGTTAAAGACAAAATGATAGGATTCGCAGTAGAGAATGTTAAGATGCCGGCTATAGACCGTGCGGCAGTCAGGAAATGGCTAAAAGCAGTCGCTGAGGATCATGATGGTCGTGAGACAGGTGATCTGTATTATGTTTTTTGTGATGACAGTCGTATCATTGAAGTGAATAATGAGTTTCTGGGGCATGATTATTTCACAGATATCATTACCTTTGACTATAGTTCGCCAAAGCGCATCAGCGGTGACATGTACATAAGTTTGGATACGGTTTTGAGCAACAGTTCCAAGTTTCATACGTCATATGAAAAGGAACTGCTCCGGGTGATTGTTCATGGAGTCCTTCACTTGTGCGGAATAAATGATAAAGGTCCTGGAGAAAGGGCTGTCATGGAGAAGCATGAGGAACGTGCCTTGGATATGTGGTATAAAAAACAGTTTTGACAATGAACAGAAAAAATATTTTGCTCGCTTGTCTGGCTCTTGCAATGAGTGTTCCTTCCATGTCTCAGGGAATAGGTCAGACAAATGATGGATTTATGGGCGAATGCCGTAGTCTGTTTGCTGCCGGCCGTTACAGACAGGTGGAGCAGATGATTGAGAGACAGGGCGCACAGTTATCTCAGTCCGAGGAACTGGAATATATAAAGGCGGTATCGGCTGCAAATGTGGATCTTCCTCATTCGGGTGATTTGCTTGCTTCATTTATGGTAAAGTATCCTAATTCAGTATATGGGAACAAGATTCTTTCCTTACTCGGCCAATACTTTCTTTCAGAGCGTGATTATGAATCGGCTCTTGAATGTTTTGATCGCTGTGACATTATGAAACTCAGTCCCGTAGAGCGTTCAAAAAGCGAATTGAATCATGCCATTACATTGCTTAGAAATGGCGACACGGAAGAAGGTCTTCAGATGTTGAAGGCTGTTGACCGCTCCAATCTGAAGGCTGATGATCCGGATATGCTGTTCTATGACGCATTTGCAAGTTATATGAATTGGGACTATGCTGCAGCAAGGGAAGGATTCAAGTCCTGTCTGGATGGAGTCCACAGTGACGAGGCAAGACTTTATCTGTCTCAGATTGAGAACGAAAAGAAAAACTATAAGGCTCTTGAGGCTTTGAATCTTGAGAATCTGACTCAAGGAACTGATAGTGCAGTAAGTCTTGAAGCTAAGCGTATATTCGGTACTTATCTGCTTGATCAGGGTGAACCTGAACGTGCGGCAGACATGCTGTCTGCTTTTGTGATGAAAGCCGACAGTCTGGCACAACCTGATGATCTGTATCAGTTAGGTATGGCCTATTTCCTTAATTCTGAATGGAAAAAGGCAATCTCATATTTTGCTCCGGTGAGCGAAGGTGACAGCGAACTGTCTCAGAGTGCGGCTATCCATATGGGACTGGCCGCACTGAACAGCGATGATACTGCATTAGCCCGTCTGTCGTTCCAACGTGCATCAGGAATGGACGGTAGGGACGATCTGCGTCAGCAGGCGCTTATCAATTATGCACAGACACTGATTGAATGGCCCGGTACAGGTTTTGACAGTCCAATATCGGTTCTTGAGACATTAATGAATGATTATCCAGAATCTCCATATGCCGACAGGGCATCGGTCCTTCTTGCTGAAGAATTGGAATGCAGTACTGATTACGATGCCGCATTAGCTTCAATTGCAGGAATCAGGAATCCCGACAATCGCATCCTTAAGGCAAAACAGGATCTTCTTTACAGAAAGGGATTGGAATGCTTCAGTGCCGGACTTTATGAGCAGGCTGTAAAAATGTTTGCGGAATCTGAGAAGACCGGAAACTTCGGTGGCAATGCAATTGCAGATCTTCCCTTCTGGAGTGCAGAATCATATTACCGGATGGACAATATGAAACAGGCTCGTCAGGAATATCTGCGTTATCTTGGCAAGGGTGGAAGTCAAGTCTCAAAATATACGGACATGGCTAATTACGGTCTTGGTTACATTGCCTTCAATCAGGAGAACTACAGTCTGGCACTTCAGTACTTGAATCGTTCGCTGTCAGTTTCAAACAACTTCCCTGATGAGATGAGATCCGATGTGATGCTGCGTAGCGGTGATTGTTATCTGAATCTGAAAGACTATGATAGCGCTCTTGAGCAGTATCGTCGTTCAATAGCAACAACTGGGACGGGTGCCGATTATGCATTGAACCAGTGTGCTACCGTTTATGGCCTTCTCCAGAAATACGGAGACAAGACAGCAACGCTTGAAAGTCTTGTCAACGATTTCCCTAATTCCCAGTACGTACCACAGGCTCTCTATGAGATAGGTCATACATATCAGCAGACCGGGAGTCCGGATAAGGCAATAGGCTATTTCGACAGAATGATAGAAATGTATCCGGCCAGTGATCTGGCTCGACGTGCCGCAGTTGAAACGGCTCTGATCCATTATCAGAACGACAACTATGACGAGGCTATCAGAATGTATAAGAAGGTAATCAACGACTATCCCGGCAGTAATGAAGCCCGTACAGCTATGGCTGATCTCCGTTCCATTTATGTTGAGAAGGGCGATGTCAATACATTCATTGAATACACGCAGAATACCGGTGGCGTTCCGTCTATGGCTGTCAGTCAGCGTGATTCACTGTCTTATGCGGCTGCCGAGAGTATGTTCAGCCGTGGTGATACCAAGGCTGCCATGCGTCTTTTCCAGGATTATCTGTCCCAGTATCCCGATGGAGCATTCCGTGCCGATGCACTATACTATACAGGTGTAATATATGAGAAGGACAATGAGTATGATAAGGCTTTGGAGGCATTCCTTATTGTTGCAGGGAGCGAGAACAGCCGTTTTGCTACCAACGCTCTGTCAAATGCCGCATCGATGGCATATGCAGCAGGTGATTGGGAAACGGCAATGGATACATACATTCGTCTTCAAAGGAAATCATCGGATCCTGTGGTCAGACAGACCTCTGTGATCAGGATAGTGTCAGCAGCCGGACAGGCAGGCGATAACAGTACTGTGCTGGATTTCTACCGTCAGGCTTTGGACAGCAAGCTTTCCGTCCAGGACGAAACAGATATCAGATACTATGCTGCCAAGGCAATGCTTGCAACCGGCAACAAAGAAGCTCGCGGTATGCTGGAAGCGCTCTCAAAGGATACACGCTCGCTTTATGGTGCCGAAGGAGACTATCTGCTCAGTCAGTATCTTTATGATAATGGCGAAAAGCAGGCTGCTCAGGACAATATTATGGCGCTTGTAAACGGAGGAACTCCACATATATACTGGTTAGCCCGCAGTTACATCCTGTTGAGTGACATCCTTAAAGAACAGGGCAAGGATGTGGAGGCGCGTCAGTATCTGCTTTCGCTCCAGTCCAACTATTCCGAGAATGATGATATTGCCAAAATGATAGAAGAACGTCTCAAATGAACATGAACAAATATATTTCCCTGGCAGTCATTGCTTTGACATGCAGCCTGCCGATTATGGCTCAGGAATACTCTCTGCAGTCACGTTCGCTTACAGTTGAAGGGTCTTATAATCCTAATACAGGCCATGCCGGAAAGATGATGCCTATACCGGATCGACTTATGCCGGAACGCAGTGCTAAAATTGAGACAGTGTACATTACTGACAGTATGCCGCCGGTTCAGCATTACCGCAAAAGTATGACCGTTTTCAGCGAGTCGTCAAATGATGTGGTCTATAATCCGCTGTCAGGATTCATATCATTGGGATATGGTGCCAGAAATGTCCTTGAAGGTGATGCATATCTGGCATGGAGAATGTCTGATCGTGATATTCTGGAGTCTGATGCATGTCTTGACGGTTTCAACAGCGAAGTCATGGACGGATGGAAGTCACACAGATTTGCCGGTGATATACGTCTGAACTATACTCATTTCTTTGATGAATTAATTATTGGTGCAACAGCAGAAGGAGGTTATTCAAGCCGGAACTTCCGTGAAGGCATAGGTCAGAGGAAGATGGGAAGTGACAGTCTGAATCAGCAGACCAATCACAGTAAGATGGGGGTGTATGTCAAATCGGTTCCAAAGAACAGAATACAGTGGAATGCAGGTGCTTCTTATCAGGATTTGGGACGCCGTGGATTGATCCTTGGTGATCTTATTCCTTTCAATGAAGAGGGAATAGTCAGGATACAGGGAGATTTGTCAGTTCCTTTTCAAGGGGGTATTGCCAGTCTCGGTTATAGACAGAAGACAGTTGCATACCGCTGGACCGGTATGAGTGGTTGCCAATATGAGGATTTTTCGACTTTTACCGCAATTCCGTCATGGAGCAGGAATTGGGACAGGCTCAAGATATCACTTGGCGTCAGTCTGGATGCAAGGACTGCAAGAGGGAATGCCTTCATGTTCTCTCCGAAGGCCAGTCTTGAATACAAGGTAAATGAAGTCCTTACTCTTATGACAAAGGCAAATGGTGGCCTTATTGACAACAGTGCTTTGCAACTGGCTGACATTTCCCCCTATTGGGCCGAGGCCGACGATCAGATGCGTGATGGTTATGTTATTGCTGATCTGTCTGCCGGTCTGACTCTCAACGCCGGAGGATTGTTCAATCTGAATGCATGGGCCGGGTACAGAGATACATACAAGGATGTATTTCAGGTTCCGGATTATGAAGGTCAGGTTGTTACATCGGTTCTAAGACAGCATGACTCGTATGTGTTTTACGCACATACAGATATGTCTTTTGTTCCCGATTCACGATTCGCCATCCAGGCATGGGCTGATGGCTGCAGTTGGGTCGGCAAGTACGGAGGAGGTCTGCTGGCCTACAAACCTGTCATGGAAGTTGGACTGTTTACCCGTATGGGTATAACTCAAAGCGCAAATGCCAGTATAGGATACCGTTTCGTGGAATTCTCAAAAGTTGGTGATACCAGAATCAATCCGGTGAACGACCTTACGCTTAGATTGGACTGGGACATCAATGACCACTGGGCAACATATATTAAAGGCGGTCATCTGCTGGGCGGAGACTGGGAATGTATGGCCGGATATCCTGAAATTGGGGCTTTCGGTCTTGCAGGAGTGAAGTATACTTTCTGATGTTACAAGGCGATAGTGGTACCTTGCAGCGTGTCAAGGTTCTGCGCCTTTGTGATAAGGACGTTTGATACTCCGGCCTGAAGTGCGTTGAATGCGTTCTGGATTTTCGGAATCATGCCGCCGCTGATGGTGCCATCCTGTACCAGCCGTGGAAAATCGTAGTATGACAGATAGGGAATCACGCTTGTATCATCGTTTTCGTCAAGCAGGACTCCCGGCTTTTCAAAGCAGTAGATCAGTGTTACCTTGAAATATGGGGCCAGTGCCTTAGCCGTTTCTCCGGCTATGGTATCGGCATTCGTATTCAGGAGCTGTCCTCTGCCGTCGTGTGTAAGCGGAGCTAGAACCGGAACTGTTTCCTTCTCAAGCAGAGAACTCAGGAAACTGGCGTTGACCTGTTTCACGTCGCCTACAAAACCATAATCGACTGCACCGGCAGGACGTTTTACGGAAAGCATGGTATTGCAGTCCGTTCCGCTAAGTCCTATTGCATTCAGTCCTCGAGCCTGCAACTTGGCAACTATGTTCTTGTTGACCAGTCCTCCATAGACCATCGTCACCACATCAAGCATCTGGGCATCGGTAATGCGGCGTCCGTCAACCATGTGACTCTCAATGCCCAAACGCGATGCCAGGGCTGTAGCCGAGCGTCCGCCTCCATGGACCAGTATCTTTTTTCCTGGTATTGCCTCGAAATCGGCGAGAAGACGCTCCAGTGTCTCTGGTTCTTCAACAATTTTACCGCCAACTTTTACAATTGTCAGTTGCTTTCTTTCCATATTACAAGTTTAACAGTTGAACAACGTATTCTATTGTCTCGTCAATCTGATCCCTGGTTTCAAGCCGGTCGCCTGGGCAAATGAACTCACTTCTCAGATAAAAGGGCTCACGTCTGGCAGTTTCGCTTTCTATGAAAGCCTCCAGTTCCGTGTCATTCTTCCCTGCAATCAGTGGACGTTTGTCTTTGGCAAGTCTGAGACGTCGCAAAAGTGTGGATTTTTCACACTGCAGGAAAAGAGTCTGTCCGTTCTCCAGCATGAAGTCCATGTTTCCTTCAGCAAGAGGGGTTGATCCGCCGGTTGCAATAACCACATCCTCGAACTGTCCGGTTTCCCGCAGCAGACGGTTTTCAATTTTGCGGAATCCCGCCTCTCCAAATTGTGCGAAAAGCTGACTGACAGACTTCAAATATCGGTTTTCAATATACTGGTCAAGGTCTATGAATGACAAACCCCTGGCGTTAGCCAGGGCCTTGCCCAATGTCGTTTTGCCGGCTCCCATAAAGCCGGTCAGAAAAATGCGTGTCATTTTTTGGCCTTGAAAATTCTGCGCTTAGGTGCAGAACCGGTCTTTTCAATCTGCTTGCGGATTATTTCCTGACATTCTTCGACAGTCAGCGTTGCGGGATCCATTGTTTTCGGAATCTTGTAATTACTGCCATCATTTGCAATGTAGGCGCCATAGCGTCCGTTCATGATTTCAATTTCAGGATGATCCGGGAAAGATTTGAGTACCTTCTTGGATTCAGATTCACGCTTTTCAAGAATCAGCTCAATAGCCTGGTCAAGTGTTATGGTAAGCGGATCGGCCACACCTGACAAAGAGACATAGAACTTGTTGTGACGGATGTAAGGGCCGAACCGGCCTGTGCCGACACTTATTTCGGCATCTTCGAACTCACCAAGTGTACGCGGCAGACGGAACAGTTCCAGTGCTTCTTCCAAAGTGATGTTCTCAAGGGTCTGACCTTTTTTCATCTGTGCAAAGCGCGGCTTCTCCTCATCGTCAGCACTTCCAATCTGCACGATAGGACCATATCGGCCTATCTTGACTGAAACAGGTTTGCCGGAAACAGGTTCAGTACCAAGGATGCGTTCTCCGACCTTATGTTCGTTCTTCAGTGTCATGGCATTGTCAACCGATGGATTGAACTTGTCATAGAAGGCACTGATAACGGATTGCCACTGTTTGTCACCTTCTGCAATGTCATCAAATTCCTTTTCAACCTGAGCCGTGAAGTTATAGTTCATGATTTCAGGGAAGTATGCCATCAGGAAGTCGTTGACTACAATGCCTATGTCAGTGGGCAGCAGTTTGGACTTCTCAGTTCCATAGGTTTCCGTTATGCTCTGTGTTTCAATTGCATCGTTTTCAAGCCGCAGCACCTCAACATTACGTGTCTTGCCTGCAATGTCCTCACGAAGCACATATTCTCTCTGCTGTATTGTTCCGATTGTGGGAGCGTATGTTGAAGGACGACCTATCCCCAGTTCCTCAAGCTTGTGTACGAGCGCAGCTTCATTGTAGCGCTGCGGATGCTGGGTAAAACGTTCGCATGCTGAAATGTTGCTGTATGTAAGCTGGTCGTCCATGTGGAATTCCGGTAGACGCTGTGTTTCCAATCCTTCGCCCGGTTCTTCATCGCGGGACTCGCGGTATACTTTGAGGAAACCGTCAAACTTGACCGTTTCACCGGTAACTGAGAATTCACCGTCAATTGAGTCCGATGTTATTGTCACGACAGTCTTTTCCAGTTCGCTGTCAGCCATCTGTGAAGCTATGGTGCGTTTCCATATAAGTTCGTACAGACGCTTTTCCGGTGCTGTGCCGTCAATGGACTGGTTCTCCATGTATGTGGGACGTATTGCTTCATGGGCTTCCTGAGCGCCAAGTGCCTTCTGTGTATACTGGCGTGTCTTTACATACTCTTCTCCCATGTTGTCGGCAATTACTTTTTTGCAGGAATTCAGACACAGTGAAGACAGATTGACACTGTCGGTTCTCATGTATGTGATCTTTCCGGACTCGTACAGACGCTGTGCAAGCATCATGGTCTGCATAACCGTAAAGCCGAATTTACGTGTGGCCTCCTGCTGCATGGTTGATGTCGTGAAAGGAGGGGCCGGGAATTTCTTCAACGGACGTGTGCTTATGTTGCTGACATGGAATTGGGCACCACGGCACTGCTCAAGGAATGCCTGTGCCTGTTCCCTGGTCTTGAAACGTTCGTTGTAATCGGCACGGAATTCCTGTATGCTGCCATCTGGCATTGAGATTCTGAAATTTCCCAATACACGGTATGACGCTTCCGGAACAAAGTTCTGAACTTCGCGCTCGCGTTCGACTATGAGACGTACAGCAACTGACTGTACACGTCCTGCTGAAAGTGACGGCTTTACCTTGCGCCAAAGGATTGGAGACAGTTTGAAACCTACAATCCTGTCAAGCACACGGCGCGCCTGCTGGGCATAGACCAGATTGGTATCAATGTCACGTGGAGTCTCAATGGCATTGAGTATGGCGTCCTTAGTGATTTCGTGAAATACGATTCGCTTGGTGTTCTGAGGCTTCAGCTCTAGGGTTTCGTACAGATGCCAGCTTATGGCCTCTCCTTCGCGGTCCTCATCGGATGCCAGCCAGACCATCTGGGCTTTGGAAGCAGCTTCCTTGAGTTCGCTGACCACTTTCTTCTTATCGGTCGGAATTTCGTATATGGGTTCAAAAGTGTCAATGTCAATGCTCAAGTCCTTCTTCTTCAGATCACATATATGACCATAACTGGACATTACCTTGTAATCGGGACCGAGAAACTTTTCAATTGTCTTAGCTTTTGCCGGAGACTCAACAATAACCAGATTCTTCTGCATTTTCTACTAGTTTTTCTATACGGGGGGCAAAAGTAGAAAAAATATAATCGCTACACCTTATTATATAAACAAAATTATCCACCAATACTCTTTTTTCATATTTTTGGGCCATGCAGAAAAAAATAATGAAAATGGCTCCTTTCTGCCTGCTGCTTTTTTTCGGGTGTGTCAATGCCCAAGTAGGTGGAGAACTGGAACTTCCGGGTGCAAAATCCGGTATCAGCGTGATAGAGTATTCAGGTTTTACGGTCGGGTATGATTCCCAGGTCAAGTTACCTGCATGGGTGGCATATGAACTTACAGACAGTGAAGTACGATCCAAAGTGGCTGACCGTAGCGGGCTGCAGTTCCAGCCGGATTACAATGCCGGTGTCCCTCAGGCCGAGGACAGGGACTATCGCCGTTCCGGATGGACCCGTGGCCACATGGCTCCGGCTGCCGATTTCCGTTGGGATGCCAATGCCTTGCAGGAGACCTTCCAGTTCACGAACTGCTGCCCGCAGATTGAGTACATGAACAATAACAGCTGGGCTGCACTGGAGAACAGGGTCCGCGATTGGGCTGTTGAATTCGGTTCTGTATATGTAGTTACAGGTCCCATACTTGGAGACATAGTTAACGGATACATAGGGCTGAACCGCATTCCTGTTCCTGACGCCTTCTACAAGGCCGTGCTGGCATGGAATGGCCGTACATATGAGTCAGCTGCTTTCGTCATGCATAATACAGACCTGCCTCAGCCGTATGACGAATGTTCAATGACTGTCGACAATCTGGAGGAACTGCTCGGACTGGACCTGTTCCAGGCCCTTCCCGATGAAATGGAAAGTGCGGCAGAGAGTGTCGTGGATCGTCATTTCTGGGATTTCTGACGACTGTTTATCTGCATATGAAAATTGACGTTATATAAAGAAACAAATATACTGCAATGAAAAAACTGTTCATGTTCATCATGATGCTTGGGACGCTGGTCCTTGGAGCATCGGCTCAGAAGACCTTCTCGGTTCTTGGTGATTCATACTCGACATTCCGTGGCGCCATTCCGCAGGGATATGCCAATTACTATCCGTCAATGGGCAATGACATCGCAACCATTGACCAGACCTGGTGGAGTCTTATAGCTGCCCAGAATGGCTGGACTCTCAAAAAGAACGATTCATGGTCAGGTTCGACCATCTGCACTACAGGTTATGGTGGCGGTGATTATACCAATCAGGCTTTCCTGAACCGTACTGACCGTCTGGATAATCCGGATATGATTTTCGTTTTCGGCGGCACCAACGATTCATGGGCAAATTCACCAATTGGCGAATACAAGTACGAGGACTGGACCGATGCTGACCTGAAGAGCTTCCGTCCGGCAGTGGCATGCATGCTCAAGAGAATCAAGGATAACAACCCCGAGTCAAAAGTATATGTGCTGCTCAATTCGGAACTCAAGCCGGAAATCGGCGAGACGTTCCGTACTGTCGCTCCGCGTTTTGATGCTACAGTCATTGAACTGCATGACATCGAGAAGCAGCAGGGACACCCATCCATAAAAGGCATGCAGGCCATTGCCGCTCAGGTTACTGAAGCAGTAATGGCCAGTGCCGAAGAATGATTGCAGGCTTCATGCCTGACTTGATTATTTCAGAAGATTTCCAAGTATTGAACGGGCCAGGGTACGGAAGGCGGTTGAGGTGGCGTTTGTTACGGCCTTTCCAGCCACGTCCTTGGCCGTTGTCTTGCTCTTCTTTCCGGTCACCTTGCCGGAAACGGCGTTTCCAATGCTGCGGCTCACGGTCGTGATAACTGCTCCGGCTGCAGCTGTAGCCACTGTCTGGGCGACACTCTTCTTTGCCTTTCCGCTCTTCTTTTCAGCGGGTTTGTCATCGGCCTCCTTTTTCTTCTTTGATGGCTTTTCCTCCACTGGCTGCTCCTCCTGCTCCTGTGCTTCTTCCTGAATCATCTTCTCGCTTTCGGCAAGCAGCACCTCGAATGCGCTTTCGCGGTCAACCACGTGGTCATAACGTCCGAACAGACGTGATGCGTTGATTATCTGTGTGCGCTGCTGAGGTGTGATGGCACCAATCTGTGAGAGCGGGAACAGTATCCGTGCACGCTGTACAATCTGTGGTGTGCCCTTATCGTCAAGCAGTGAAACCAGAGCTTCACCAGTTCCAAGTTCCATTATGGCGTCTTCGGTCTTGAAGTCCGGATTGGCGCGGAATGTCTGGGCTGCGGCACGGACGGCCTTCTGGTCCTTTGGAGTGTAGGCGCGCAGGGCATGCTGGATGCGGTTGCCCAGCTGGCCCAGAATGGTCTCAGGTATGTCGGTGGGGTTCTGAGTCACAAAGTAAATGCCTACGCCCTTGCTTCGGATAAGGCGGATAACCTGCTCGATCTTGTCAACCAGTGCTTTTGGGGTATCCTGGAACAGGGTGTGGGCCTCGTCAAAGAAGAATACCAGTTTGGGCAGGTCAAGGTCGCCGACTTCGGGGAGTTGGGCATACAGGTCGGAAAGCAGCCACAGAAGGAATGTGGAGTAGAGCTTGGGGTTGAGCATGAGACGGTCAGCTGCAAGCACGTTCATGATTCCCTTGCCGCCTTCGCACTGCAGAAGGTCGAATATGTCAAATGACGGTTCGGCAAAGAACTTCTCGGCATCATTGCTTTCAAGAGTCAGCACTGCTCTCTGGATTGCAGACAGGCTGGCTGAGCTCACCATGCCGTAGGTCTTGCTTATTTCCTGTGCATGTTCCTGGACGTAGACCAGCATTGAACGCAGGTCCTTGATGTCAATGAGCAGCAGACCGCGTTCATCGGCCACACGGAAAACAATGTTCAGCACGCCCTCCTGGGTCTCGTTGAGCTGCATGAGACGTGACAGCAGCTGTGGACCCATGTTGGATATGGTGGTACGCATAGGGTGGCCCTGTTCACCGTAAACGTCAAAGAAACGGGTGGGGCAGCCGGCAAATGTGGGGTTCACAATGCCGAATTCCGTACAGCGTTTTTCAATGAACGAACTCATCTGACCGACCTGGCTGATACCGCTCAGGTCTCCCTTCATGTCGGCCATGAAGCAGGGAACGCCTGCCTGGCAGAATGTTTCGGCCAGTACCTGAAGCGTTACGGTTTTACCTGTTCCTGTGGCACCGGCAATGAGTCCGTGACGGTTGGCCATACGGCCGCATATTGACAATGGTCCCTCGTTGCAATGGGCAATGTAAAGTCCTTTCTGTGGATCGAGCATGATAATCTATCTTTTTGTGTTATTTGACTTTGGTAAGAAGCAGAACCGAACCGCCTCCGGGAGCCATGGTCATCTGGACCTTTGACTTGCGGCTGACTGTCATGGTGCTGCTGGTGTACGTCTCGCGGTTTGTCTGATAGTGCGTGTCATCGGCATCCTGGGTCAAGGTGGCGTTCCACTGTCCCTTGTCAAGGAAAGACAGGTCAATGTCAAGTGAACGGCCATCCTCATTGGTGGCGGCTGCAACCAGCCAGTCTCCCTGGGCGTTCTGGCGTGCCATCACAATATACTGTCCAATCTCTCCGGCAAGAGTCCTGCTTTCCTGCCATGGCTGTTTTTCTGCGCTCAGGAACTCCAGCAGTTCCGGATACTTCCTGTAATATTCCGGAATGTCAGGAATGACTGTGGCACCAGACCATGTGATAAGCGTGCGGGCAATCTCGGCACAGGCTGTTGACGGCACCTCCTGATTGTTGTCCTTACGTGTGGTACGTCCCTGATGCAGTTCCATGAAACCGTTGTTCATGTCAATGGGACCTGCCACCATATTTACAAATACCGATGTCACGAATGTCTTTGGCTGGAAAATCTGACGTCCGTCCAACTGCGCCTTGCAGTACTCGCGCGTGACAGCATTTGGCCATGTGCGCATCTGACCGAAGGGGTGTACAGGGTAGTCGTGATAGTCGACCATGAGATGATGTTTGGCGCACAGGCGTGTGATGTCCTGGGTGTGGCGGTTCTTCTCCAGCGGATTACCGTTCATGAAGCCGTACTTGACTCCTGCAGCACCCCACTGCTCATATTGGGCCAACGTCTCTTCTATAGGATAGTTGGTTCCGGCAACGTCATTCAGATAAAGCCACAGTCCAACGCCCTTTTCCTTACCGTATTTGATTATGCGTTGCACGTCACGTGCCTTGTCACCCTTTGTGGGGTCAGAATCCTTCTCGAATTCAGGGCCGTACCAGTTCGCATCCAGAACCAGATTCCTGAAACCCTGTTCGGCTGCGAAATCAACCATGCGTACCCATGAGTCATAATTCATTCCATAGCGGTATCCGTCCCATACGGCTCCGTCAATACGCCAGTCCCACAGGTCAACACCGGGGGTGACCCAGCTGAAATCACCATCGGCCTGAGGGTTGAGCAATTCGAGCAGGTGTGAATCGACCAGTCCGCCCGGAGCATTTGCCACCATCAGCACGCGCCATGCTCCGACGAACTCGCTTTCCGGACTCTGGATCTTTTCAGGTGCCACTTTCAGAGTGGTGGTGCCCTTTTCGGCCATCAGGCGCATTGGCCATCCGTCATACGGCAGATTGGCTTCATGCAGGGCAAGGTACAGGTCATCGGACACTTTGATCGTAGCTACCGGCAGACGTTCTCCGGCTGCGTCGGAAAGCGGTTCAGGACCTATATTGTGACGTTCCCCGTTGTAGTACCATGCGGTGTAGTCACCGGCAAAGTTGAATTCAGTATTCTCGTAAATTCCATTGCTGCCCGATGCTTTCGATGAGGCCATGCGGAATGCCACACCGTCATTGTAGACCCGGACAATAAAACGCATGTCCGTCTGACTGGGAACATCGAAAGTCTGGCAGTTGTACTTTGCAGTAACTGCAGAACGTTTGCCCCAAATGGGAAACCATACATCAGTTATACCACGCAGGGCTTTTCGCGTATGCGGTATCAGTTCGGGAACGAGAACCGCTTCTGAAGGTTCAAGGGAATAACCGGCTTTCGACCAGTCCACAATACAGCTGCCGTCCACTGATATTGAATAGACCAGATTGAAGAAATCATCGGTCTTGAGACTGAATGAAATCTTTTTGTCAGGCGATTTTACTGTATAGACTTTTGCCTTTGACTGACTGAAAGCCATGCACGATACAATTGCGGCTATGGCCGAAAGCAACAGTTTTCTCATTTTATCTGTTCAATAAGCTGTTGGCAGATGCTTTCCATTCCCTTGATTGAAGGATGGCCGTTCTGCTTTTCGATATCTTTGAGTTCAATGAGCTGGATGTCGCAGTGCTTGCAGATTTCCCTGCATGACTCGTTGATGTCCTCTTTGAGCTCGGAGTTCAGAATCGAGTAGATCTTTGCTTTCGGGTACTGTGCCTTGAGTCTTGAGAACAGGCAGGCAAGGGCGGGACGGAAGTTCTTCAAATCATCGTCGGTCCAGTCTTCGTACTTGTATTCGCCCATTGGAGAACCTGCCCAGGCGTCATTTGTGCCGCCGAACACGAAAATGATGTCGGGATTGCCAAGACGGTCAACGCGTGCAAGGAACGAATTGCGTGATACGTTCATGCGGCCGTAACCGGTGTTGCAGACTGTGGTGCCTCCCCATGAATCGTTCTTGTCCAGTTCGTAGCCTTTGGCTTTGATGTAAAGGTCCCACCATGTCTGTGACGGTTCGGTCACGTCATTGCGGTCGTTGGGATAGAAAGGATTGTAACCTTCGGGGTTGAGACCCTGGAATGTCGAGTATGAATCACCAAGAATTGAAACCTTCTTTGTCTGGGCCGAAGCCATTACAGTTGCTGCTACGAGCAATGCCAATGTAAGTATTCTTTTCATTTTAATCAGTGTTTGGTTTCCAAAATTAAGAATTTTCGCAGTTCCAGCATAATGATTCGTAATTTTTCAGACTGCCTGTTTTCACCAGCTGTTTCCAGAGTTTCCTTGGTATGGTGTTTTCAAGCGGCATCCAGAAGGAATGCATATGTGCCAGAATCTGGCTGTCTCCCTGCAGCACAAGCCGTGCATGCCGGTAAATGCGTCCGTGAATCTGCCATACCAGTTTTTCCACCTGCTGCTGTGACCACTCTTCTCCATTGCGGTATTCGGCAGCAAGGCACGGGCGTGCAAGCAGACCCTGACCTATCATAATGCCCGCAATCTGCGGGAAACGGTTTTCAATGTCATGAATGCCGTTGATGTCTGTAATGCCGCCATTGTAGATTACCGGATGTGTGCATCCCTCGAGAAATGCCTGGAAAGCATCGAACAGCGGTTCGCCGCGGTACATCTGCTTTGCCGTACGTGCATGAACGGTTATATGCTCCAGCGGACTTCCATTCAGAACGGGAAGCAGAGCAAGGCATTCGTCGGGCGACTGAAGTCCAAGCCGCATCTTGACGGAGAATGACAGTTCATGACGTGATTTTACGGCCTCCATCAATGCTGCAACCTTGTCAGGGTAGGGAAGCAGTCCTGCCCCGCGTCCGTGGTTCATCTGGGGTGGGTGGGGACAGCCCATGTTCATGTCAACCCTGGAGAATCCTCGCTCCTGGATCTGGTCACAAAGACGGTTCAGCTCATCGGAATCACGTGCAATGATCTGCGGAGTTACATTTGTATCATTCTCTATATCACGCAGATCGCGCTCGCGTATATGACCTTTCTCAATCCGTATGAAAGGTGAATAATAGCGGTCCACACCACCTGCAAGCTCGGCATGTATGTGGCGGTAAAGGGCATCTGTCTGCCCTTGGATGGGTGCGAAATGTATCTGCATGATTCTGGTCTTACGGGTGCAAATGTACCAAATAAAACTGCTTGCCGAAACCGAACTCGTTTGTCCAATCAGTAAATGATCAGGCCGAGGGCGGCCGATGCCAGCAGGACCCAGATGGGGTTGGCTTTCTTCCAGACCGCCACGAAGCTTGCCATGCAGATCAGGGCCGATGTCCAGTCAAAGAAGGTCTCGCGGTTCAGGAACATTATGGCGGCGGCTCCTATCATGCCGGCCAGACCGGGACGCATCCAGCCAAGGGCGCCCATGAGCCATCGGTTTCCCTGCAGACGCTTGTAGAACATGGCTATCAGCAGCATCAGGGTCATGGACGGGGTGCAGACGGCTATGGTCGTGAGCACTGAACCCCAGATGTTGCCGGTTACCGAATAGCCCACGTAGGTGGCGCAGTTCATGGCTATGGGGCCCGGGGTCATCTGCGAAATGGCCACTATGTCGGTAAACTGGGCCTGGGTGAGCCAAGCGTGCCGCAGCACTATCTCGTTGTGGATGAGGGATATCATGGGGTATCCGCCTCCGAACCCGAAGAATCCTATCTTCAGGTATGTCAGGAACAGCTGCAGGTAGATCATGGGCGCGGGCTGTTTTTGGGTGCGCCCGCATCGGCCTTACCGAAGAAGGTAAGCACCAGACCGATGATGGATCCCGCCAGAAGCAGCAGGATGGGGGAGACTCCGGTAAATACTATGAGGGCCAGCGATGCGGCGGCCAGCAGCATCTGCCATGGGCCTTTCAGGGACATGATAAGGCGTACACAGGGCACGGCGATGAGGGCCACAACGCATGGGCGCAGTCCTTTGAAGGCTGCGTTGACGTACTGGTTGTCGCGGTATCCCTGAAGGTAGATGGCTATGAGCAGTATGATTACAAACGATGGGATTATGAGCCCAAGCACGCTCATTGCCGCCCCCCAGAAGCCTTTGACGCGGTAGCCGGTAAAGACGGCTGTGTTGAGCGAGAAGGGGCCGGGAGCCGACTGGGCCAGGGTGAACTGGTTCATGAAGTCCTCCCTCTCGAACCAGTGCTTGCGGTCCACGACTTCGTTTTCAATGATGGAAATCATGGCGTACCCGCTTCCGAAGGTCAGAGCGCCAATCTTGAAGAAGGTCCAGAAAAGTTGCAGCAGCAGTTTCATTTACCCCAGAAATACTGTGCCATGTGGTAGAGGGCACGGCGCCAGGTCAGGAACTCGTGGGCGGTGCCTTCCGATACAAAGCCCATGGCGTCAATGCCGGCAGCGCGCAGGTCTTCGGCCTGCTTCATGATGCGGTCACCGCCTTCCTTGCTTCCGCAGCTTACAAAGATTTTCTTTACCTGCTTCTTGTCCTTGATGTCCTGTGGGGTGTATGAGCCGCCGCTCAGGAGTCCGTAGTAGCCGAACATTTCAGGACGTGCCAGGGTGACTACCTGAGTGGTGAATCCGCCCATTGACAGGCCGGCCATGGCACGGTTGTCCTTGTCAGCCAGGGTACGGAAATGCGAGTCCACGTAAGGGATGAGTTCGTCGCACAGGACGCGCTGGAACGGTGAGTAGTCAAAGGTGGCAATCTCGCCGAACTTGGCGTGGTTGATCATGCCGTAGGTGGTGACTACTATGAACGGCCTGATCTTGCCGTCAGCAATGAGGTTGTCCATGATGAGGTCTGCGTGGCCCTGTGTGAACCATGCGGTCTCGTCCTCACCGTAGCCGTGCTGCAGGTACAGGACCGGATAGCGCACTGATTCCTTGTCTGTGTAGTATGTGGGCGGGGTGTAGACGAATGCACGCTTCAGACTGCCTGTTTCCTTGCACCAGAACTTGATTTCGTGGACCTCGCCGTGGGGAACATCACGCTCGGCAAAGAAGGCACCGTCCTTGGCGGGAATCTCTATGCCGCTTTCCCATCGGCTTGAACCGTAGTAGTTGTTGGTGCCCGGGTCGTTGAAGGTGCCTCCGTCAATTGTCAGGTGGTAGTAGTGGAATCCCTCGTCCATGGGGCCCGATGTGGTGCCTGTCCAGTAGCCGTCATCGCCCTTGGTCAGCCGTGTGCCGCCCTGTCCGCCAAGTCCCAGACTGACCGATACCGACTGGGCGTTCGGGGCCTGGATGCGGAAGCGTGCGTATCCCTGTGAATTTACCATGGGGTACTGCTGTCCGGGCTGGTTCTTTGATGACGGGACAAAGTCCTCTATGATCTGTGTCTGTGCCGTGCAGACGGTGGCAGCCATGAATGCTGCAATCAAGGCCGATGAAAATCTCTTCATGCTATTCTTTTTTTTCTGATTCATTCCTTTTACAAAGATAGAGGTATATCCGGAGCACTTAATGTTAAAAAACTTAAACGGCCAACTGATAGTATGCCGATGCTGAAAGATGCAGCCGTATTGCGTATGTATTTTTGTGGCATGGAAAAAGCTTCTCTTCATGATGTGGATGGTGTCCATGTGATCAGTCTGTACGGCAGTTGGCACGAGATGGGCCGCCAGTACGGCAGTCTTGCGGAATGCTATATGGAAGATGTGCTGGAGTATGTCGATTCCAGACTGGGCGGTGATGCCGCACGGATTGCCGGCGCACGTGAAATTGCTGAGAACCTGTATGTCCACAATCCGGAATACCTTCTGGATTTCTTTGCCGGTGTTGCCGAGACTTCGGGAATCGGCATGGAACGATTGAAACTGTGCAATGCCGTAGAGTATGTGGAGGGCTGTTTCCAATGCTCGGCCATGGCAGTGTGGGGCGATTATTCGGGCGGCAAGCTCATATTCGGCCGCAATTACGATGCTGCCGGCTACAAGGAAATTGACCGTGACATCCTGGTCACTGTGTATCATCCTGACAATGCCCTGGCCATGGCTACGATAGGATATGCCGGTGAGATATACTGCGTGAACGGCATCAACGTGAAGGGCATTTTCGTGGAGCTGAACAACGGCATGCCTTCGGGCGGCTGGGATATCCACTGGGAGATGCGCCCGGCCACTACCGAACTCTTTGACATGCTTCTGCATGCCGGATCGCTTGACGATGTGGACCGTTTCTTTGGCAGTACCCGCAGCTTTGCCTCATTCATCATAGGGGTTGCTGACAGGAACGAGGCCCGTTCGTATGAATGGTGCTACGATGGAATGCAGAGCGGGGCCGATGCATTCCCGCCCGGACTGATGCTGCGTACCAACCACTATGTCAACCGGCAGTGGACGTACTGTGTTCCATCGGATTCGGAAAGCTGGAATTCCATTACCCGCCTGTGCAACATGACTGCACAGGCCGAAAAATTCAAGGGGCATATCGATGTTCCGACAATGAAGGCCATAATGTCCACATCAATTGAGAATGGCGGCCCATGTCACGGCCTTACCCGTTATCAGATTGTCGCCGTGCCCGAAGACCTGGCACTGCATATTCATGTGCCATGCTGCCGGAAGTGGGTGGAACTCAAGTTGTTTCAGTTTTCCTGATACAACCTGATCAGAGGAGTATCTGTGACCGACCAGTCGGCCATCGTAGTGCTGTCGGGAACGGTCGATGTTTCGTACATGAAGCCGGTAATGCGGATGCTGACAGGAGAATTGGCGGCATTGCTGCTGATACGGGCGGCCTGATTGACTGTACCGGGCCATTTGCCGGTGGTGTTGTATTCCACAAAGACGAATGCCGAGTCGCCTGCCGCAATGGAGTTGTCAGATAATGCAACAGACGTGCATGAACATGTAGTCTCTATTCCGCTTATCTCCAACGTGGAGTTTCCAATGTTGTGCAATACAATCCTTGCTTCTTTGATGGAGTCCAATGAACTGAACAGCCCCAGATTGCATATCGCGTTATTGAAATCTGTGCGGGCTTCGGTTCCATCAGTATCAGAAATCCCTTCAACGCCCGTCCCGGAAAGGACAACTTCCGGAACGGACAGAAGGGCAAATGTCAACAGTGCAGTCAGCTGTCGCATAACGGTCAATGGTCAAGAAGCCTGTATTCGGTTCAATACACGGTGAACTTTGTCGTGTGGGTTTGAGTGCCGGCATTCATGGTGCACAGGAACGTGCCTTTGCCCGGTAACTGGCAAATCCGTGCAATGTGACTGCCTGCAGCATAGTGTTGGCGGATGGTGCGTTCTATTACCGAGCCTGAAAGGTCATGGATTATGAATTCCACATTGCAGTCATTGTCTGTCGTGAATTGGGCTGTGGCAGTGGTTCCGCTGCAGGATACTGTCAGGGCGGCAGCTGTGGCCGGCTTGGCCTTGATGCCGGTCGATGGGTCAAATGCGGTTGTCACATCGCTCCATGAATCAAACCATTTTGCCGCGTTGGTGTTCTTGAACTTCGGTGCTATCTGTACATCGGTGTCGGCATCGGTGTCATCAAGCATGAATCTTCTGATGAAATTGCGCACTTCGGTGTATTGGGTGCTGGGAAGCGAGCAGTGGTCATGTCCGCCCATGAACGAGTATCCCATGCGGTCCTCAATGCCGAAACGGGCCCATATTTCACGGGCGGCCACGCTGGATACGTAGCCCGATTCATCGGCCAACCAGGTGTAGTCGGGGTTACCCAGTACCAGCACTGCACGAGGGCAGCACATTGCAATGAGTTCATGGTGGTCATATGGAAGCCTGTAGCAGTTGTTGCCCGAGAAATTGCTCTGGAAATCCTGCTTGAACCAATTGCCGTCAGTCGCTCCAAGCTTTTCAACATCGCTCATTCCTTCTGAAACACGCCATGCGGCTGCACCTCCTCCGCCCGGTTCCTGGGCTATTGTCAGGCAGATGCGCTCGTCCATGGCTCCGGCAAACAGAGCCATCTTGCCGGCATATGAGCAGCCGGTCACTCCAATGTGGGAAAGGTCTATGCCTGTCTCGTCTTCGCCAAGCAGATACAGTCCGTCTATGAGACGGCTCACACCCCATGACCATTCGGCGTATGCTCCGTTTGACTTCAGTTCTGGGTAGAGTTTGTCGAAATTGTAGTTGCCTCGTCCAGCTGGACTTCCGCCCATCTGGCTGTAGTTATTGACCTGGGCTTCGGAGAACGTCATGGTGGCTATGCCGTTTTCACTGAAGAAGTTGGCAGGAAGTGAATTCATGCTGGTGCCTATCATGAGCGGACATGGGGTCGAAGCACTCTTGGGTACCGATATGGCCGATGTCAGCGTGACAGATTTGCCGTTCACGGTCACGACCACCTTGAGAGTGTTGCCCGACATGCTGGCCGAAATCTGATCCGGGTCCACTGTGGGCTTGGTTCCTATTTCATATTTCTGAATTTCCTGCGAAATCTCGTAACGGCGTCTTGCCCAGTCTGAGAAGAATTTCACAGTGTCCTTCCCATTGGAAAATACGAAAGGATCGGGCAGCATCTTGAATGATGTCAGATTGCTTACGGCAGGCAGTGCCGGTGCCGGACCGGTGTATTCCTCCTCAACCTGATAATAATATGGTATGGCATCGGCTGAACCGGGTACGGGCGATACTACTGGCTTGAGCACAACTCTGTCAATGTAGATGTCTGCATTCCCGTTTGCAAAATTGAAGTACAGGTATTCGGCATTGTCGAATATGGTTTCAAACTTGACCGACTTCTTGGACCAGTCGGTGTTGAGCTTGATTCTCATGTTGGCCTTGTCGCCTTTTGCCGGATCACTGTTGCGGTAGCCGAATTCAAGATGGCTGCATTCTTTCGAAGCCTTGGCGTAAAGCTCGATCTTGTAAGTTCCTCTTTCAAGCGGTGCAGGTAGCTTGATCTCAACCCTGGCTTTGCTGTTGGCTGTTCTCATGTGGCTGTTGGAGAGCTTCATGCATGCAGCGCTCTTTTCGTATCCCGGAGTCGCAGCTTCAGCAGCCGCATCAGCCGAATTGTCGTATCCTTCAGGTATGGTCCAGAGTCCTGTCGTTGTATCGTTGAAATTGTACGAGGCGTTGTCAGTAATCAGGTTGCCCGATACGTTCGGTTCTTCGGCCGGAGGATTGATGTCAAGCAATCTGATGTTGTCCAGACTTATGCTTCCATTGAACTTGCCGAAATTGAAGAACATGCGTGCAACGTCACCGAATGCCATGTCGAAGTCCAATGTCTGTCTGGTCCACTCTGTGGTTATGTCAAAATAGATACCGGTCTTTTCTCCATCCTGATATGCGTCCTTCTGATATCCGAATTCCAGTTTCGCCTTGGCCGATGCCTTGGCGTAGAATTCAAGCCGGTATTTTCCTGCGGAAAGGGCGGGAGAGAACTCATAACGTGCCTGTGCCTTCCAGTTGTCCGATGCGGCCGAACTGTTCTTGAGCTGCAGGCAGTATCCTTTGCCGTCATAGCCGGGTGACTGGGCTGACAGTGTAGCATGACCGCTGTTGTCGTTGCCGTTGACAAAAGCCCACTGGCCCTTGCTGCCGCCATCGAACGTGCTGGATTCCCGGTCTGTGATGAAGTTGTAGAAATTGTCCTGAGCCTGTATGCCGGCTGTGAACCAGAGACCTGCAAGCAGAATGCCGATTTTCCTGAACAGATATTCCATAATTCGTTGTGTAAGTTTCTTTCTTGTCAAAGATAGGACATTTTGAAATGCAGTAAAACTTTTTTGATTCAAATATCTTTTCATACATTTGCTGAAGAGTGAAATTGACATTCTGTACATGAACCGTCTGTTCTGGGAATGCACACTCCGTTGCAACCTGAACTGCAGGCATTGCGGAAGTGACTGCCGCAAGACCGCCTGAATTCCTGACCCTGAGCTTCAGGACCTGCTTTCCGTTCTGGACAGTGCCCCTGAAAACGTTGACCGCAGCCGGATAATGATCATCACCACCGGTGGCGAGCCTCTGGTACGCCCTGACATTGTGCAGGTGGGCCGTGAAATCAAAAAGCGCGGATACATATGGGGCATGGTGTCAAACGGCATGCTCCTGACAAAGGAAAAGTTCGATGAACTGCTCCAGG
>JAZUEH010000029.1:0-4687 GCA_045640065.1 Bacteroidaceae bacterium | reverse complement strand
CTGATCCAGCATTTCACGGTGCTGGCCTGTCACACAGACAACAGTTTCAAAATCATCAGGATATTTCTGGAACTCCTTTACCAGCGGACACATCTTAATGGCCTCAGGACGGGTTCCGAAAACAAGCATTATCCGTTTCATAGTCATTATGAATTTCAGATACTTTTAATAATTCTGGCCGGAACGCCGCCCACCATTGTCCGTGACGGCACATCCTTTGTCACCACACTTCCGGCGGCAACCACCGCGCCGTCACCTATTGTAACACCCGGCATGATGCACACGTTACTGCCAAGCCATACATTGTTGCCGACAACAACCTTTCCTTTTGAAACCAGAGGCCGTTCTATAGGTGCAATGTCCAACATGTCACCGTCAAACAAACCATGTGAATTGTCAGTAATAAGCACGTTGCGTCCGGTCAGCAGATTGTCTCCTATTCTTATGCCATTGCATGAAGTAATGTGATTGCCGTCACCGAAATGGCAGTCATGTCCTATTTCAATGTCCGGAGAATATGACGTTCCATGATATGAATCCCACGCCGTAAGGCAGACACCCTTGCCAAATACTGTCTTTGAACCTACTGAGACATATTTCAACCCGGCAAGTGTTCTGGCATGATAGCGGAACAGCACTTTCTTTCCACATGCTTTCAGTTTACCACATAAACACATGGAATATATTCTGTTTAAAATTTTTACAAACAAACTGTCCATAGATACATTATTTTATCAGTATTTTTCTTCTTGGCAACTGCATTCTGTCATGTCTGACAAATACCAGCTGTTTGGGGAATTTTGCAAGAACAGTCTCATGCAGATTCAGATAGGCATACAGCAGAGCAAAACATATCATCTTCAGGTTTGCTGTGTCCGAAAATGAGAAAAGTGTCATTCCGCCCTGCATGCAGATGCACATTGTGAAATACAGCAGGAGCGCCTGCTGCATCTTCATGCTGCCACACCTTATTCTTGTGGCAAACAGAACCCATACGTTAAAAACGACAAAAATCAGGAATGCCACAACGGGGCCGAAGTCAATGGCAAAATCACCTACAAATGTGGTGAACACGTCATCGTTCACGTACAGATTGCCGTATGTGGAACGTCTTTCCTGATAATTCTGTGAAGCATCGGAACTGATTACCCTCTTTACAAGATTGAATGTCCTGTCACCGTAACGTATTCCGTTGTCATCCAAAGCATAGTTGTTGAAATAAATGTTGCCCTGCCCTAGATACCAGTTCACATAGTCAGTGACCGTAGACTGCTTCATGGTTGAAAAACGGCTGACAGTAATGGCTATTACGGGCAAAGATGTCAGTATAACGCCTGCAAGTCCAATGACCCTGACAATTTTCCTGATCTTTTCAGAGAAGAACTGCTTGAAGAACATGTATCCCAGAAAGACAGTAAGCAGAATATATATGACAGGTCCACGCTGTCCTGCCATTATTGGCTGAAGTACGGACACAGCCATTGAAACGCCCAATCCGGCCAGCAGCCATAAATTCTTTCTTTTGAATGTAAGGAAATAGAAAAATATGAATACTGATATTTCAGTCAATGCGTTATATACGATAGCCACAAGGTTCGATATTGTTCCACCTGCATCCGATGCATTTTCCAGTTGTTCCTCATAAGCATCCTTACCGGCATCGGTATCAGTAAGCAGTTTCAGCAGTCCGTCACCAAGATTCATTATGATATTTGGCAACAGGAAAAGTGCAGACAGAATGGAAACTGCTGCAATCAGATAGAATATTCTTGTATTCGGTTCCTCTATCCGGCTTGCCGGACGTGAATGGTATGCAATTGCCGGTGAGAGGGCAATGAGCAGCATTACAAACAGATATAGGAATGGGAATAAAGTCAGATGATTATAGTCATAGTAGTCCAGGAAAGTGATTGGCCTGTTCAATGTAAGGATTGAGAAGAATGCATAACAGACATAGGTCAATATGATTGCGCTGCCGGCATCCAACTGCCGGTTCTTCCTTTGGTAAAGAAACAGAGCCAGCACCCACAGCAGGAAATATGCAATGACCAGTATGTTGTCTGTAAGCGTCGGATTCATTTCTTTCCTTTAAGTGTTTTTGATATGAATGACTTCACATGGACTTTCTCCTGCGCTGTCAGTCCGAACAGGAACACCAGCAGAGTCAGCAGAATTACACTTGCGGCAACGACCAGCAGAAATCTGAAAACAGGACTGCCAGCTGCCCTGTGCACGGACAATGCGCCCCAGAATGTGAGTCCTGCTAACAGGACATACGGCAACGCGAATCCCAGCAGATAATTCCGTATGGAAAACTGTTCATAGTTCTTTTTAAGACACCAAAGACGGATGAAATGCGCCAATATGCATACTGAAATCATGGAAACCAGTACCACAAAAGCCGGCATACCCATTCTGAACATGCACCATGAAGCCGGAATGCACAAGAGCAGCACCGAATCTGTAATCAGATGGTACAGTTTTATATTCCCTGACGCCTGCATGATTATTGTTATGGGATTCTGCATGGTCATAGCAACAACATATATGACCATCAGTCTTGCAAAAAGAATCTTTTCAGGCGTTGAATTCTCTGCAAGCCAGAGCTGCATGACTGAAGGCATTTCTACAATCAGTGGAATTCCAATCAGTGTCACAATGTAGAACAGAGCTTTGTTGCAGAACGAAAACAGAAAATTCAGTCCTATGAAGTCACCCGCAGCGTACGAACGTATCATTGCCGGTCTTATGGCCAGTACAATACTGTTGCAAAGCTGGTTGAAGGCACTCTGTATCTGCACTGCCACACCGAACGCCGCATTGATGGCAGGCCTGAAAAAGCGGTTCAGCAGCAGGACGTTGCCCTGAATAAGTGCAACTCCGGCAAAAGAGCCGTAGAACGTCCATCCCGAAAACAGAAGCAGGTCCTTATACAGAGACGTGTCTTTCTGTCTGTGGTAATGACATTCCCCATACCGCAAGCCCGCAGTGATTGCATAAGCCAGAAAAGTCAACAGGAAAACGGCAAAAAGCCCGCCACTATAGAATATCAGCCTGTCTATGCCGCCTAGTCCGATAAGGTATATCACTCCAAGTTTGAGCAGACACTCTGCTGTTGTGATTATGGTATAAATCCCCATATCCTCATGAGCCATAACTGCAGCCATGAACGGAATCTGAAGCAGCATGCATACCAGTGAGAAAATGGTGAACTGATACACCCAGTGCACAGCGTACACCCTGTCAGCAGGAATATCCATTCTGGTGCATACATACCACAGTCCGATGGTCTCAAGCAGGAACACAACAGCTGCAGACAGGGCCAGATTCAGATTCAGACTTTTGCAGAAAATCTCATTAAGACGTGAATCATTGTTCCTGCCGGATTCATAGGAATAGAACCGCTGGGTGGAGATTGAAAGGACGGTACTGACACATGACAGAAGCGAAACCACACCCGCAACAGCCGTGTACAGGCCATAATCGTCATCACCAAGTGCTCTTAGAAGAACCCTTACGGCATACAGATTGATTACGGTCAGGACAAGCATCCGGACCAGCAGCAGAAACGTGTTCCTTGCTATTACCCCAGTTTGGCTGACCGCATCGGAATTGTGTATGCCCGAACCGTTCATTGGCTATTCTTCATCCAGTACCTTCTTAAGTGCGACACATGAACTGACAGCAAAACCCAGAACCGTCATGAAGAAAACGAAAACCATTCTCTTGGGTTTGGAGGGCTTGACTGGAACAGACGCATTCTGCAGTATTGTGAACGCCGGCGTCTTTTCCTGAATTCTGGCCTTTGCAGTCTGGATCTGGGTATTAAGTGCTGTCAATGCGTTGAATTTGGCATCCTTGTCACTTTCAAGTTCATCCCTGCGTGATATGTCAGCCTGAAGCACCATACCCTTGTGTGAGTCACAATAGGCGCTGTAGGCCTTCACTGCCTCTTCATAATCAAGTTTGGCCTCATCGGTCAGTCTTGTGTAATAGTCATAGTCCGCACGTGCCTTGCTTGTCCTGTACTGAGTAATGAAATTCTGAAGTCTGAAACGGGCGGAATCGGCAAGAGTTGCACAGATAAGAGGATCCTGATCTGTCACATTGATGGTAATCACATTGGTCTTCTTGTCAACCGTACACTTGATGTTTTCCCTGACCTTCTTGGCTATGAGATCCTCATTGTATGTCAGCATAAACGGATCAACTCCCTCCTTCTTCTTTGCTCCATCTGGCAGCACATGAGGTTTCGGTTTAAGCAGTCTCTTCACTTTTGAAAATACAGGCTGCCACGGCGCATGTTTCTGATAATGCATCAGATAATCCAGATAATCCGTCTTGAGAGTGCCGTCAAGCTTCTCTACCTCGACGCCAAACAGTCCGACTACGAAATCATTCGAATTGAACAGATCCGGATAAAGCAACGGATAAATGGCGTCAGATGACCTCATTGCGGCAAAATCAAAGCCGAATGATGAAGCTATGTCACTGAGCGAACTTCCGGCAGAACCGTCATCCTCAGGAGCAAGCATCACCTGGCTTATGTATTGCCTTGGAACGCACACAATGAGAACACAGGAAAGTACAAATGTGGCAAAAGTGGAGATGATTATCATCTTCTTCCTGCCCAACAGTTTTCTGAATACCTTTTTAAGGTCAATCACAGTAATTCTGACTGTATTCC
>JAZUEH010000028.1:0-32964 GCA_045640065.1 Bacteroidaceae bacterium | reverse complement strand
ATGCTGTCAAGGCTGGCCTGGGCTGCCGCCGGGTCAGAGTCCAGTATGGCCTCAATGCGGGACAGCGTGCGTATGGGGTGGTTCCTGCCGCATGATGTACAGACAAGTACCATTATCAGGATTCTTATTATCTGTTTCATTGTGATGGCAAAGAAATATGTCCTTTTGCGGATTAAAAGATGCCGTCATCTTCGGGGATTCCGCTTCGTTCTATACACATTATATAATAGATAGGCATATAGGTGATGTTGTCCTTTGTATATACTTCGCGCTCATTGTCAAGCACAATACCCGATGGGATATTATACTCTTTGTCGGCAAGGAACCTGTCAAGTGCCTGATGCGAAGTGTAATCCTTTCCAGATTTCACCTCAATAGGCAAGACTGTCATTCCTGCGGCATTGTTGACAAGATAATCAACCTCACCCTTCGTCCTTCATCACAGGAGTGATATTGTATTCGTACAATCGTCCTGTGAGCATTCCTATGCTTACGAAATTACACTTTTTCCTTGATATCCGTATTGGAAAATTACACTTTTTCTGAAATCAGCGGCGGCTGTAGGCCAGAGCGTAGGCCTTGATCTGCTTCAGCATTGACAGCAGGCCGTTGCTGCGGGTGGGCGACAGGTGCTGGGTCAGACCTATGTCATCAATGAAGTGCACATCGCTCTCCAGAATTTCCTGCGGGGTGTGGCCTGAGAGGGTGCGTATGAGCAGTCCTATCAGGCCTTTGGTGATGATGGCATCACTGTCGGCCTGGAACTTGAGCTGTCCGTCCTCCATATATTCGTGAAGCCAGACCCGGCTCTGGCAGCCGTCTATCAGGTTGTCATCGGTCTTGAACTGTACGTCAAGTGCAGGCACGTCATTGCCCAGGTCTATGATCATCTGGTATTTGTCCATCCAGTCGTCAAAGACGCTGAACTCCTCGATGATTTCCTGCTGTGTCTCCTCTATTGTCATGCTGCTATTTTTCTGAATATATTACCGTTGCAAGTGTCTGACCCACAATCTTGAGAACGGCCGGATCAATATTGCCCATGTTGTCGCTGACGGTGTGCCAGGTCGGTCCGAATGACGATGTCCCGTCCGATGCAGGTACGTATGGTACTATGTCAATGGCGGGAATGCGGGCAATGGTGTTGATGAAAAGATGGTCGTCCGTAACGAAATAACCGTCGGTTTTGGGGAATAGATGGCCGTAACCCAGTCGGGCGGCCGTGTCCCATACCTTGTCAACAGCGGTCTTGCCGTAGCGCACGGAGTACTGTTCCATGGGGAAGCGTGCGCCTTTGCCTCCTACCATGTCAAGCAGTATGGCATAGCGTGCCCTGTAGCCCTCCCTGTGCTGGTGTCTGGCCCAGTACTGGGTGCCCAGTCCCCAATATTCTTCCTTATGGCGGCCTGTCCAGTCATCACCCGGTCCCCAGTCTTCGGCATCGAAGAACATGAAGTCGATTCCTATGCTGACGGGTACCTGCTGGATCATGCGTGCCAGTTCCAGAATCACGCCAACACCGCTGGCACCATCGTTGGCACCGTCAATGGGGGTCTTGTGATTTTGCGGGTCCGGGTCGTTGTCAGCCCACGGACGGCTGTCCCAATGGGAACATAGAATTATGCGGCTGGTGCATTCCGGATTGATCTGGCCTATTATGTTGAAGCAGTTCAGTTCAGTACCGTCAAAGGTCTTTGTCCGGTATTCCTGGACAATGGTTTCGGTACCCAGACTCTTAAGCTTTGATTCCAGCCATGCGGCACATGCCTTGTGGGCCGCAGTGTTCGGGACTCGCGGCCCGAATGCGCACTGGGCGGCAATGTATGAATATGCACTGTCTGCCATGAATGCGGGAACGTCAACAGCAGTCTGTTCCTGATTCATTTGTGAAGTCTGTGCGCTGCCCATGTTCCTGGCAGGTGACTTGCGGCTTCCGCATGAGATGACTGTCAGTGCAGCCAACGCCAGATAAAGTGCCTTTCTCATGTTCTGTACAGTCAGCGGTTCAGTTTCCAGGTAGCTCCGTCCTTGCCGTCCTTGATTTCAAAGCCCAGAGCCTGAAGTTCGTTGCGTATCCTGTCGCTGGTAGCCCAGTCCTTGTTTGCCTTGGCAATGGCGCGCTGTTCAAGCAGCATGTCGACGACCTTGCTGAATGCCTCCTCGCGGCCTGAACCGGAACTCTTTTCTGCCTGGATTCCCAGAATCTCGAACAGGAAGGTGTCGAACAGGGATTTGAGACTGTCAATCTGGGACTGGTCAAGGTGGATCTTGCCGTCAGCGGCCTGGTTGATGTATTTTACGGCATCGAACAGATGGCTTATGACAATAGGCGTATTCAGGTCGTCATCCATTGCCTCATAGCACATTGACTGGAAGTCGGGCAGCTGTGTGTCCGACGCGGCAGGTCTGATGCGCTCAATGGACTGGCAGGCATCCATGAGTCTGGCCATGGCCTTTTCAGCGGCAATGAGTGCGTCATTGCTGAAATCGACGGTTCCGCGGTAGTGGGCCATGAGTATGAAGAAGCGTATGGTCATGCCGCTGTATGCCTGCTGCAGCATTTCTTTGCCGTCCTTGTCCTTGTGGCTGCCCTTGAAGAATTCCTCAAGTGTGATGAAGTTTCCAAGTGACTTGCCCATCTTGGTGCCGTTGATGGTAATCATGTTGTTGTGCATCCAGTAGCGGACCATATCGCTGCCCTGGCTTGCTACGGCCTGTGCAATCTCGCATTCGTGGTGCGGGAAGATAAGGTCCATGCCGCCACCGTGAATGTCAAAGTGCTCTCCCAGATACTTGCGTCCCATGGCAGTGCATTCGCAGTGCCAGCCCGGGAATCCGTCACTCCATGGTGACGGCCAGCGCATGATATGCTCGGGCTGGGCCTTCTTCCAGAGTGCGAAATCGGCAGGGTTGCGCTTCTCTTCCTGACCGTCAAGCTCGCGTGTGGTGTTGAGCACGTCATCCAGATTGCGGCCCGACAGTTTGCCGTAGTTGTATTTCCGGTTATACTTTTCCACATCGAAGTAGATGGAACCCTGGCTCTCGTATGCGAAGCCATTGTCAAGAATCTGCTGTACCAGTCCTATCTGTTCGATAATGTGGCCCGATGCATGAGGTTCGATGCTTGGCGGCAGAACATTCAGAGCCTCCATGGCCTTGTGGTAGCGCAGTGTGTAGTACTGGACCACCTCCATGGGCTCAAGCTGCTCAAGGCGAGCCTTCTTTGCAATCTTGTCCTCGCCTTCATCGGCATCGTGTTCCAGATGTCCTACATCGGTTATGTTGCGGACGTACCTGACCTTGTAGCCCAGATGCTTGAGATAACGGAACAGTATGTCGAAAGTGATGGCCGGACGTGCGTGCCCAAGATGCGGGTCGCCATATACGGTGGGACCGCAGACATACATTCCCACATGCGGAGCATTGAGCGGCTGGAATATCTCTTTCCTTCTGGTAAGGGTGTTGTAGATTGAAAGCTTGTGTTCTGTCATAATGTTCTGTTTTCGAGGTCTGCAAAGATACCTCTTTTATTTTGATTTCTCAATCAGGGCCAGCAGATGCTCTACCGCCTGATCTTCGGGGATGTTCTTCTCGATGCACTCTTTTCCTTTATAAAGGCTGATGCAGCCGCGTGCCGCGCCCACGTATCCGAAATCGGCATCGGCCATTTCGCCGGGGCCGTTCACTATGCATCCCATGACGGCAATCTTCACACCTTTGAGATGCGAGGTGGCTGCCTTGATGCGTGCAATGGTGTCTTCCAGATTATACAGAGTGCGTCCACAGCCGGGACATGAAATGTATTCGGGCTTCGTGAAGCGTATGCGTGCGGCCTGGAGTATGGCATCGGCCGTATCTCTGAGCTCTGCGGCAGTGAAGGCCCCGGTCTCGTCGGTTATTTCCAGATCCTTGGCCTTTCCGTCAATAAGCAGGGCTCCGGCATCCATGGCCGCCTTCAGCTGGAGATCTTCAATGGAGCTTTCCCTGTAGCTCAGGTGCAGTGTGCCATCGGCTGTGATATGGTCCGATGCGTGCTCCCTGAACAATGCGCTTTCCGGTGCATGGTCCACCAGCTTCCGTGCAACAGGAATCTCCTTTTCGGGAGCCTCGGAAAGCGAGACACGGATGGTGTCGCCTATGCCTTCGGCCAGAAGGGCTCCAATGCCGACAGCACTTTTTATGCGTCCTTCCATGTCGCTGCCGGCTTCGGTCACACCAAGATGGAGCGGGAACGCCATGTTCTCCTTATCCATCTGTCTTACCAGAAGACGGACGGTCTCTATCATGACGCAGGTGTTGCTGGCCTTGATTGATATGACCACGTCCATGAAGTCCTGTTCCACGCATATTCTCAGGAACTCCATGCAGCTTTCCACCATTCCTGCCGGGGTGTTGCCGTAACGGCTCATGATACGGTCTGACAGGGACCCGTGATTCACTCCTATCCTTATGGCAGTGCCGTTTTTCCGGCAGATGTCCAGAAACGGAACAAGCCTGTGGCGGATTTTCCCGATTTCGGCCTCATATTCCTCATCGCTGTATTCCAGGTTCTTGAAAGTGCGTGCCGGATCCACATAGTTGCCGGGATTGATGCGTACCTTTTCGACAATGGTGGCTGCGACATCGGCCACGGCCGGATTGAAATGTATGTCAGCTACCAGAGGGGTGTCGTATCCGCGTTCCCTGAGTCCCTGACGGATATTCTTCAGATTCAGGGCTTCACGGGTTCCCTGAGCTGTCAGGCGAACCAGTTCGCCTCCGGCTTCGATAATGCGTATGGCCTGTCCGATGCATGCCTGGGTATCCATGGTCGAAGCGGTTGTCATGCTCTGGACGCGGACAGGTGCATCGCCTCCTATGACAAGACCGCCTGCATGGACGGGGGTCGTCCTGCGTCTCAAGTAGCCGTGTGTCTGTTCCATCAGTTGGTCTTGTAGCTGTACTTTACCTGACTGAGCTCGGCATTCGCCTTTACTATCTTTTCTCCCAGTCCCTGCTTGTAGTCAATAAGGCGCTTTGCCAGTTCGCTGTCAGACAGGGCAATGATCTGGGCGGCCATGATGGCTGCGTTCTGGGCACCGTTCACTCCCATTGTGGCTACCGGTATTCCGGGGGGCATCTGGATGATGGAAAGCATGGCATCCAGACCATCCAGCATGCCCTTGATGGGAACGCCTATTACGGGAACCGTTGTACTTGCAGCAATGACACCCGGAAGGGCTGCCGCCATACCGGCTGCCGCTATGATGACCTTGATGCCGCGTCCGGCTGCATGAAGGGCGAAATCTTCGACCTGAGCTGGAGTACGGTGTGCCGAAAGGGCGTTCATTTCAAACGGAATCTGCATGCTGTCCAGAAACTGGGCTGCCTTTTCCATGACGGGCAGATCGGATGTGCTGCCCATGATGATGCTTACCTGTGGATTCATTTTCAATATTGTCTTATGATTCGATTATTTCTTTCTGAGTCTTGCTACCGGAATTCCAAGCTGGTCACGGTATTTGGCAATGGTCCTGCGTGCCAGGGTGAATCCCTTCTCCTGAAGCTTTTCAGCCAGCTGTCCGTCCGACAGGGGGGCTTCAGGGTCCTCGTTTTCAGTCAGTTCGCGCAGAAGGCTGTGTATCTGTTTCACTGATACCTCTTCGCCATCGCTGTTCATGACGCCATCGGTGAAGAACCATTTCAACGGGAATGTGCCGTACGGGGTCTGGACGTATTTGCCGCTGCATACGCGTGAAATGGTGGAGATGTCATAGCCGGTCCTGCCGGCAATGTCCTTCAGTATCATTGGCTTGAGCAGTGTCTCATCGCCCTCTGTGAAGAAAGGCATCTGCATGTCGATTATGGCCTGCATTGTGCGGGTCATGGTCTGGTGCCTCTGTTTCAGGGCTTCAATGAAATTCCGGGCGGAATCAAGCTTGCGCTTAAGGTAAATGGCCGCATCGCGCTGGCTGCTGTTCGTTCCCTTTGACTGACGTTCCAGCATGTCGGAATACTCCTGGCTTACCCTGAGGACAGGTATGTTGCTGCTGTTCAGCTGGAAATGGATTTCACCGTCATAGTTGTCAAGCAGGAAGTCAGGAACGACAACCTGACGGTTATGTCCTACAGATTCTCCCATGGCACTGCCGGGGCGCGGATTGAGACGTGTCAGCTCTGATATTATGTCCTGTACCTTATTGTCATCCAACCCGAGACGTTGTCCTATCCTGTCCCAGCGCTTGTGGGTGAAGTCGTCGAACATCTCGGTTATGACCAATTCCTGGAGTTCCGTGTCAGGAGTCTTAGGCTTGCGCCTCAACTGGAGCAGGAGGCATTCCTGCAGGTTCCTGGCACCTATTCCGGCGGGATCGAAGTCCTGAATGATTCTCAGAACGGCATCGATTTCGTCAACTGCAGCATCCAGTCCATGGTAGAAGGCAAGATCATCGGATATGGCCTGAAGGTCCTTGTCCAGAAAACCGTTGTTGTCTATGGAGCCTATCAGATACAGGGCTATCTGCTTCTGTCTCGGGTCCAGTTCCTGTTCCGCCAGCTGTCCGGCAAGAAGGTCGTAGAAGGACAGCGTATCGGCAATGGGGATTTCAGGAAGATACGAGCCGCTGCCTGTTCCGTTGTATTGTCCGCCATCGGTATCATCGGCGTCTTCCCAGATTCCGAAATCGTCATGATCCTGCGGGCTTCGGTCACTTTCCTGTGCGTCATCGGATTCGATGTCCTGCTCCTGGGCATAATCCTGAGGCATGTCCTCGAGTGCAGGGTTGTCGCCCAGTTCATTACGGACCTGTTCCTCAAGCTCAACTACCGAGAGCTGCAACAGCTTGGCTTCCAGTAACTGCTGGGGGGAAAGCGTCTGCTGCTGGGTCTGGGACTGGGTCAGTATCTGGGACTGTATGTTTCCGTTCGTGGCCATGTCAATCAGTAATGGAAACTGCTGCCTCCAATGAACTCCCTGACAAGCGATGTGGGTGGCAGGTTCTGACTTGGAATGGTGCGGAACAGCTTGAGGAAATCACGCAGCTGGCTTGCCTTTGTATATTCGTCGCAGTTCTGGGGCACTTCATCGAGCAGCGGAGCCACCATGTCCTTGATGACCGCTATTTCAAACAGCATGGCCGAATTGAACATGGCATCGGCATTCTCCTGATATGGGAAAATCCACTTTTCTTCGCCCGAACGGACCGAAGCCCAGCGTCCAATGGTGTTCTGTGCACTGTAGCTGCGGTACTTGTAGTCGCGTGTCATGCGGCGAAGCAGACGGTTGTCAGTTGTGGGTATGTAGTTGTGATTGTCAATGCGTATGCTTGTCAGGGCCGATACATATACAAGGAAACGTGAGCTGGCCGGAATGTCGGGAATGAGTTCCGGATTCAGGGCATGGATGCCTTCTATGAGCAGAATGTCGTTCTTGCCCAATGACATTGGCGGATTGACGAACTCCCTGACACCGCCTTTCTTGAAGTTGAAGGTGGGAAGCACGACGCTTTCGCCTGCAAGAAGCTGTTTGAGCTGCTGGTTGAAGAACGGAAGGTCAATGGCATAGAGTGATTCGAAATCATATTCGCCGTTCTCGTCAAGCGGGGTATGCTCACGGTCCAGGAAGTAATCGTCAAGAGAAAGGACCTTCGGGGTAAGTCCGTGTGCCATGAGCTGGACCTGCAGACGCTTGCTGAATGTGGTCTTGCCCGATGATGACGGACCGGATATGAGCACCAGTTTGAGGCTGCTGTCCATCTGACGGCGTTCGGCAATGCTGTCGGCTATGTGGACGATTTTCTTTGCCTGAAGCGCTTCGGCTACATTGATTATCATGTTGGCCTGGCCATGGGCGACTGCACTGTTCAGTTCGCCAAGGGTCGAGAAGCCCAGGATGGACATCCATTCATGGTGTTCGCGGAATATCTCGAACATCTTGTCCTGGGGAATTGCGGGCTCGAGCTTTGATGGGTCTTTCTTCTGCGGGACCCGTACAAGAACCCCATAATCCATAAGCTGCAGTCCGAATATGTCCATGCATCCGGTGCTGGGCGGAAGAACTCCGAAGAACCAGTCGGGCATGTCGAGCAGTGTGTAATATGTGGAGTATATGCTTCCTGTGGTCTCGAGCAGAAGGGCTGTGTCAGGTCTTCCTGCCTTTCTCATGATTTCAATGACTTCCGGAGTGTGTGCGGTATGGCGCACGAAAGGAATGTCCTGACGGACAAGTTCACGCATGCGCTGTTCAATGGCTTCGACATCGGCATTCGTGATCTTGTGGTCAATCTCAACGGGACAGTAGAAGCCCTTCGAGATGGCATTGGATACTCTTATGCTGCCACCGGGATAGAGTTCTGCAACTGCTTTGGACAGTATGAACACAAGCCCCATGGAATATACCCGGGCACCGATGTTTGTGGTCTGGTCCAGGAATTCAATGTCGGCAGCCTCAAAGACACGTGCATCCATACCGAATATGCGGCCGTTGGAACTGACACACAGAGGCGTGCCGGACAGCTGGGCTCCGCTTATTTTGAAAATCTCCGAAAAAGGGGTTCCGGGATTGCAACTTAGGCTTTTATTGCTATTTTTGCACAGGATTTCCATAAAAATGCTATTTCTTTAAAGGTTTCACAAGTCAAAAATACAGCATTTTTCCTTATCGGAAAAACTTGTGGCCCGCTAAAATTGTTAACTCAAACATAAATAAACATAAGCCTGAAGTATGACTTTCTTTGACGTGGTAATGGTGTTGGGCTGTCTGGCACTGCTGATGTTCGGAATGAAGACCATGAGTGAAGGTCTTCAGAAATTCGCTGGAGGTACATTGAGGAAAATCCTCAGTGCAATGACCACCAACCGGTTTGCGGGAGTTCTGACCGGTGCCGGAGTGACTGCTGCAATCCAGTCCTCCACGGCAACGACTCTGATGACAGTGAGTTTTGTAAATGCCGGACTTCTCACTCTGATCCAGGCCATATCGGTCATCATGGGTGCAAATATCGGCACTACGTTCACAGCCTGGATCATGGCCCTGTTCGGGTTTACCATAGACCTTTCCAAACTGTCATGGTTACTGTTCGCATGCGCTATCCCGTTCATCTTCTCCAATAAGGGCAGCCGCAAGTCATTCGGCGAATTCCTGTTCGGCTTCTCGTTCATGTTCCTGGGACTCATAACCTTGAGGACGCATGCTGCGGAAATGAATCTGCAGGACAATATGGCTGTTGTCAACTTCTTCCGTGTGACCGGCGACTGGGGCTTCCTGTCGGTCCTGCTGTATGTGGTCATAGGCGGCCTGCTTACTCTCTGCGTGCAGTCATCGGCAGCAATCATGGCTATAACGATGATACTCTGCTCGACCGGAGTCCTGCCTATCTATCAGGGAATAGCACTTGTCATGGGTGAGAACATAGGTACGACCCTGACGTCAAACATAGCAGCCATGAGCGCCAACACATCGGCCCGGCGTGCGGCACTGGCACATCTGGTATTCAATACTTTCGGTGTCATGTGGGTGCTTATAGTATTCAAACCGTTCGTCAGGCTCATCTGCAGGCTCTGGGGTGTTGATGCCGATGCCGACACAAGCCTGATGGATGCGCAGGCTGTCGCTGACATGAACTTCAAGCTGACTTTCATTCTGGCGACCTTCCACACGGCATTCAATGTCATCAATACCGGCATTCTGATAGGATTCATCAAGAAGATTGAAAAACTGGTGTGCAGGCTTATTCCCGCCAAGGACGATGAGGAGGATTTCCGCCTGCGCTACATCCCGCAGGGCATAATGTCCACATCGGAACTGTCGCTGTTCGAGGCACAGAAGGAGACTGCTCATTTCGGTACCAGGACATTGAGGATGTTCAACCTCATCTATGATCTTCTGAAAATCAAGGACGAGAAGGAGTTCGTGAAACTTTATACCCGTATTGAGAAATATGAGAACATCAGTGACAATATGGAGGTCGAGATAGCCAACTATCTGACAAAAGTTTCAGAAGGCCGCCTGAGTCCTGAAGGAAAACAGAAGGTCCAGGCAATATTGCGTGAGGTATCGGAACTTGAGAGCATATGTGACAGCATATATAATCTTGCCCGTACCCTGAACCGCAAGTTCGGCCATAACGAATTTACCGAAGAGCAGTATGACAATATCCATCACATGATGGGACTGGTCGATGATGACCTGAAACTCATGATGCAGTTCCTTGAAAAGAATTCCAAGGAACTTGACAAGACGGTCATCATCAATCAGGAACATGAAATCAACCATTTCCGTTCCCAGTTACGTGACCGCAACATCCAGGATGTGAATGACCGCAAGTATCCGTATCAGACCGGCGTCTATTACATTGACATGGTAGGGGATCTGGAAAAGATAGGCGATTATGTGGTTAATGTTTGTGAAGCCAGACTGGGAGGTCAGAAAATTATTACAGACTGACGATTTTTGATTACTTTTGCACCGCTTTTACAAATCAAACGGTTTAAACCATTTTAGAAACAATATGAAGAAAATCAATTTGGCAGTTGTATGCATGGCAGTAGCAACCATGTGCTCATGCGGCGGTAGCGTTTCAGCTCCCAAGGCACAGTTGAATGACGTGAAGGATTCACTTTCATACTCAATCGGTATGGGACGTGCAGTCCGCGTCTATAAGGATCAGCTTCCTGAAGACGTCGTTGATTCAACGACCATGAAGTATTTCATCCAGGGATTCCTTGAGGCAGCCAAGAACACTGATGACAAGAAGGCTCTTGCCCATGCACTGGGTTATGAAATCGGTGCACAGGAAATGACTCAGGCTTTCGTAGGACTCAGCGAACAGTTGTTCGGCAGTGACGAGACTTTTGATGAGGACAACTATATTTCAGCTTTCGCAGCCGGACTTGCAGGTGACTGGAGCGTAATGTCATTTGAAGATGCTGACGATACTGCAAACCGTCTGTATCAGGAATTCAGCGAGCGCAGATTTGATCAGGCCAAGGAAGAGAATCTTGCATGGCTTGAAAAGAAGGCTCTTGAAGAGGGTGTCGTGAAGACTGAAAGCGGTCTTCTCTATCAGGTCCTGTCACAGGGCAACGGTGGTCCGAAGCCTGCAGCTGACAGCGATGTCGAAGTCCGCTATCATGGCGAGCTGATTGACGGAACCATGTTTGACGAGTCAACAACTCCCATCACTCTCAATCTGGGTGGTGTGATCAAGGGTTGGACTGAAGGTCTCCAGCTTATGAGCGTAGGTGACAAGTACCGTTTCTTCATACCTTACAATCTTGCTTATGGCGAGCAGGGTCAGGGTAAGATCGGACCGTTCTCGACTCTCGTATTTGACGTTGAACTGGTAAACATCAAGTAAAATAAGGCTACACTGACCAATAAGGAAAGGAATGGCAATCGCCATTCCTTTTTTTTGCATATATTTGAGCGAAATATCCAAGCAAGTCCAGATTGACTATGAATACCAAAAAAGTGATTTCCGGCAATGAACGGATGGATTCCCTTGACAGGAAGATTCTGAGCATCATATCACAGAATGCCCGTATCCCCTTCCGTGATGTGGCCCTTCAGTGCGGAGTTTCCAGAGCGGCCATTCACCAGCGCGTTCAGAAGATGTTTGACGATGGAATCATTACCGGTTCCGGGTATCATGTCAATCCCCGTAGCGTGGGCTACAGTACTTGTACCTATGTGGGACTCACACTTGAAAAAGGTTCCATGTACCGTCAGGTAGTGGAACAGCTGGATCAGATACCGGAGGTTGTGGAGAGCCATTTCACCACCGGCAGATACACTATGATGATAAAGCTGTTCGCCCGTGACAATTCCCACCTCATGGAACTGATCAACGGCAGGATTCAGGAGATTAGCGGAGTGACTGCGACAGAGACTCTGATTTCTCTGGATGAGAGCATCAAGAAAGAGGTTCCGGTACTTGACTGAAAAGATGGTGTACAATGGGCAAGGCCGATGATCTTCGTTCCAGACTCAGGAAAATTGAACTTGGTAAAGAGGAGTTCGGCTGGAACGCTCCTCTGATTGGCATAAGCGGGAATTTCAGGTCCGGTGACTGTACACTGGCATCGGCCTATTACGAATCGGTACTGGCAGCCGGGGGCAGTCCCGTGATCATTCCGCCGTTTGACAGCGGGAGCGCGCTGTCATCACTGCTGGATTCCATTGACGGGCTGGTTTTCTCGGGCGGAGCCGATATCGATCCCGATTTTCTGGGTGAGGAACCGCTTGATATGGTTGAAGTCAATGAAAAACGTGACCTTCCCGAACTGCTGCTTCTTCAAATGGCGTTGGACCGCCATATTCCTGTTCTTGGCATCTGCCGCGGAATGCAGCTGATCGCTGCCGGATTGGGAGGAGGCATGTATCAGGATATCAGGACTCAGCATGGAGTCTCATCACTCGAGCACAGCCAGCATACTGAAAACCGTTTCGATACAAGCCACCCGGTCTGTCTTGAACCTGGCAGTCTTGTTTCGGAACTGCTTGGAACCGGCACGCTCAATGTCAATTCTTTCCATCATCAGGCCGTAAGCAGGGTCCCTGAAGGATTCCGCGTATCGGCTTTGGCTCCCGATGGTATAATTGAGGCAATGGAAAGTACCGATATGCGTCAGATACTGGCTGTCCAGTGGCATCCGGAAAGTTTCATCCTGAACGAAGACCGGTGCATGATGCCTTTGTTCAACTGGCTGACCGCCCGGGCCACTCTGCTGAAACGTGCACGCAGGATCCACGGTTCAGTCCTGACCCTTGACAGTCATCAGGACTGTCCCATGTTTTTTGAGAAAGGGGCAAGATTCTATGAAAAGAATCCCGGGGTGACTGTGGAGTGGGACTATGTCGGTGAGACTTCACCCGATGGAAGCACCACTTTCAGTTATAATCCGCTTGTCGACCTGCATAAGATGAAATACGGCGGTCTTGATGCCGCTTTCATGGTAGCATACCTGAAGCAGCTTGACCGCGATGCCGAATCACTGAAGGCTGCCACTCTCAAGGCAGACCATCTTCTGGACCTTCTTGATGAGAGGATTGCCGAGTGTGCCCCGTATGCGGCATTGGCCTTGACTCCTTCCGATCTGTACAGGAATAAGGCACTTGGTGTCAGGTCTGTTGTGCGTGGCATCGAGAACGGTTATGCCATTGGTGCCGATTTGAGCCGGATTGAACATTTCCGCAAACGTGGTGTGGCTTATATGACACTTTGCCATAATGGTGACAATGATCTTTGCGGCTCGGCCCGAGGTCAGGGCGAACATGGGGGACTTACGGCATTCGGCCGTGAAGCTGTAATGGAGATGAATCGTGTGGGAATGATGGTTGACCTTTCGCATGCATCGGAACGGAGTTTCTATGATGCCATGGAGATAAGTTCGAAACCCATTATCTGTTCCCATTCGTCAAGCCGACAGCTGTGTGACCACGAACGTAATCTGACGGACCAGGCCATGAGGGATCTGGCACAGTCCGGAGGTGTGGCTCAGGTATGTCTGTATTCGGGTTTCCTTAAAAAGGAGGGACAGGCAACGGTTTCAGATGCGGTACGGCATATTGTACACATGATCGATGTCATGGGACCTGATCATGTCGGAATAGGGTCCGATTTTGACGGAGGTGGCGGAATGCCGGGTCTTGAGGATGCCTCATGGCTGATGTCCCTTACGGAAAGACTTCTTGCCGAAGGTCTGGATGAAAGTGTCCTGGCCCGTTTGTGGGGGTTGAATTTTGTGAGAGTCTGGCAGAGGAATCTGGACCTTGTGTGACAACTGAAGAATAGAGTCAGATGAATTTGAACATGGCTTTGAATTCTTCGCGTCTCTTCTTGCGTTCTTCTTCCTTCTGCTCTTTCTTCTTTTTCTGAGCCTGTATCTGGGTGGCCTTCTTTTCAAGCCTTTCCACATTCTTCTTGTGGGTGTCGGCCTTTGCCTTTTCCGTCTTGGCCTCACTCAGATCGGCAGGCTTCTGTGTGACAAGAGGTTCACTGCTGACATTCCACGGCTCAGTCTCATGATACCAGTCGGCCTTGAGTGTGAATTTCCTGTTGATGTAGTACGTGCTTTCGGGCTGCTGGCGATTGTACCAGTCGCCGGTATCCCAGATTCCGTTCCCGTTGACATCGTCGAACATTGAAACGAAATAGTCTCCAGGCTTGAGAAGGAAAAAGTCTATGCTGTTGCTGCCCGGCTCCAATTTGGCTTGTCTTACAATCTTCTTGTCAGAAATGAGGCATACGGTATATCCGGGTTTGGAATCGGTGAAGTTCACGGTAAGAGTACTGAATTCCTCAAGTCCGGCAAAGGAAATCTTCTCCTCCAGTTTCGTGTTCATCTGCCCCCAGATTCCGAGAATGCTGGCAGAGTCAATGCGTACGCTGTAGGTCTGTCCCGGCTGCCATTCTGCATCAAGCATGAAGCTGAGAATGTCAATGCTGTCACGCGTGAATTCAAAGGGAATGGCATCCCATAAGGTATCATGCTGTTCAAATACGTGGACAGCAGTGTCTGACAGGAATTCAACCGGCTGGTCAAATGAGACTTTAATCTGTTTGTAAACGCTGATTGAGCTGCCTCCGTCAAGTTTGACCGGAAGGAAGACCGGTGGTTCAGGCTCCAGCAAAGCCTGTATGGCGAGCGTATCCTGGTTCTTTTCCAGTTTCCTGATCTTTTTTTCCAGTTCCTCGGCCTTCTCTTTTTCCTCCTTTTCCAGTTTTGCCAGAATAGTCGCACGTGATTCCTTTGGAACAAGGTCCAGGGTGTCGGTCATTGGGACAAGCTGGCCGAGAGTATCGGATCCAAGGTAGGAGACTGTGATGGAAAGGGTATCCATATAATAGACCGATGTGTCTCTCATCCAGAATGTCAGTGTGTCGAATCCGATGCTGTGCTGCAGGACGTATGCACTGTCCGAATTGAAGTTGATGCCTGTGATCTCTGGCATGGAATCCATGGGCAATGCGAACTGCAGGGAGAATTTCTCATGCTTATCTCGTTCTGAACGTGCCAGATACTGGATGTCGGGTTTGGCTGTAGAAGCAAGAAGCACAATGTCATCGGGGAAGTAATGTATGTAATCAACGACTCTCAGGGAATCGAATTCTCCGTTATCATTGAAGATGCTGTCGGTTCTCACATCGGGGCGTGAGTATGGGACGATTATCGAGTCATACCATGCAACCATCTCGTTCCGTGCGGAATAATTGAAGGTTCCGTCCATATCCATGACGGCAAAAGCCCTGTATTCTCCAGGTGCCACACCTCGTATGGTGAAATGGCCACGGCTGTCAGTTCTTGCCACCCTGTCAAACGGCTTGGTCTCGAATGCGCTGTCGGCAAGGTCCTTGTAAAGGCCCACGGTCATTCCTGAGACGGGCTCCAGATCTTCAGCGTTCAATACGTATCCTGATACCTCAAGGGTGTCAATCGAATCGCCTGTGCTGAAACGGAAACAGAAGTCGCCCAGAGGGTTGCCTTCATTGTTGTCGACTATTCCGTCAGCGAAATCAATGGAATACGTGGTATTGGGCTTGAGTGAGTCAATGAGTTCGATCTGTATTTTCTTGCCGTTTACCTTGATTTCCGGCTGTTCGGCCTGAGGCGGAGAGATTACTACCTTCTCGCTTGCATTTTCAAGCTTGATGAACTCATTGAAATCAATGGTGACCTTTTTCCCTTTGACACCGGTTTCCTCCATTCTGGGGTTGGAACCGGTTACTCTGGGCGGTGTCTCGTCATACGCACCGCCATCGGGGGTTCCAACAGCAGCACAGTCGGACAGAAGGGCGGCAAGAGAGACTGACAAGGCCGCAACTGCCAGATGTTTGTATGATCGTTTGAACGTCAAGACCGGGAAGGATACTTTTTGACTATGATGCAGGAATTGTGGCCTCCGAATCCGAAAGTGTTGGAAAGCGCAGCACGGACCAGTCTTTTCCTTGACTTGTTGAACGTGAAATCAAGGCGGCTGTCAATGTTGGGATCAACGTCATCATCGGCATGATTGATGGTGGGGGGAACAATATCGTTGTAGACGGCTAGGACGCTGGCAAGTGCTTCCAAGGCTCCTGCTCCTCCCAGCAGATGTCCAGTCATTGATTTTGTTGAACTGAGACTGAGATTCTCAAGACATCCTTCAAATACATTGACAATGGCCTTGCATTCGGCAATGTCACCAAGCGGAGTGGAAGTGCCGTGCATGTTGATGTAGTCAATGTCCTGCGGTTTCATGCCGGCATCATCAAGAGCATCGGACATTACCCTTGCAGCACCAAGGCCCTCCGGCTCGGGAGCTGTCATGTGGTAGGCGTCAGCGGTAGCGCCCCATCCGGCCACTTCTGCATAGATCCTGGCTCCTCGTGCAAGGGCATGCTCAAGTTCCTCAAGAACAAGGACTGAACCGCCTTCGCCCAGAACGAATCCGTCACGGCTTGCGCTCATGGGCCGGCATGCCGTTTCAGGTGAATCATTCCTTGTCGAAAGTGCGTGCATTACCCCGAAACCGCAGATGCCTCCGTATGTGACGGCAGCCTCGGCACCACCGGACAGGAATACATCGGCTTTACCCATTCTGATCAGGTTCACCGCGTCAATAAGCGCATGTGTGCTGGATGCACAGGCCGATGAAGTGGAATAGTTGGGACCTTTGAGTCCGAAACGGATGGATATGAGTCCGCTTGCTATGGAACCGATGATTTTCGGTATGAAGAACGGACTGGCTTTGATTTCCTGTCCCTTGCTCTTCTGATTGCAAATCGTTTCGATGCCCTGCTGGAAGGAATCAATACCGCCCATACCGTATCCCATGACAACTCCGCAACGGTAGGGGTCTTCCTTCACGAAATCCAGACCGGAGTCCTGGACTGCCTGAACGGCCGCAGCCATTGCAAGCTGTCCAAAACGGTCCAGTTTTCTGGCATCCTTGATATCCATATACTTGGAAATGTCAAAGTTCTTGACTTCGCAGGCAAAACGGACTTTTGCAATTATCTGCTCGGTATCATAGAGGGTGATAGGGCCGGCACCGCTTTTGCCGTCAATCGCGTTCTGCCAGAATTCCTCTACAGAACAGCCTATCGGATTGACAGTTCCAAGCCCGGTTACAACTACTCTTCTCAATTCCATTTCCAGTATTTTTGGGTATCAGAATAATCGGAATCACTTGGCTTCAACAGCCTGGCCTATCATTTCAACAGCCTGACCGACAGTCTGGATCTTTTCTGCCTGATCATCGGGAATGGAGATTCCGAATTCCTCTTCGAATTCCATGATAAGGTCAACGGTGTCCAGTGAATCAGCACCAAGGTCAGCGGCAAAGCTGGCTTCCATGGTAACTTCCGATGCTTCAACACCAAGCTTTTCAACGATGATAGCCTTTACTCTCTCTTCAATCTGTGAATCTGCCATAATAGTATAGTTTTAAAATTGGTTCAGCGTTTGGCCGGCAAAGTAATTCCATTTGCCTGATTTATGCAAGAAAATGTCAGTTATGTTGCGCATTTGTTTCACACTTTTGTGAATTATGTGCATAATATGCATGTTAATTCAAAGGATTTTGTTTAATATAGAATATTTGTTACTTTTGTGCTTGAAATAAAGCCGAGCTTAACTGTATGTCCTTCAGCGCTGATAGCCTTGCTGTATTTGAAAAAGCAACTGCCGATTATCACATCAGTGACAATGTGGATACCCCCATTGTCAATCCGTATCCCAAAGGGAACATCAGCTATTTCCTTTATCTGAAGAATTGGATTGATGCTGTACAGTGGCATCTTGAGGACATTATCCGCGACCCGAATATCGATCCTGTCGAGGCTCTTGCCATAAAACGCAGGATAGACAAGTCCAACCAGGACCGGACAGATCTTGTGGAACAGATTGACAGTTATTTCCTTGACCGTTTCAAAGGGATCAGTCCGGCATCTGATGCAACCATAAATACTGAAAGTCCCGCCTGGGCTGTTGACCGCCTGTCCATTCTGGTGCTGAAGATATATCACATGTCCATAGAAGCTGCCCGCGCTGATTCCGATGAAACTCATCAGACCCGTTGCAGAAACAAGCTGAATGTCCTGCTGGAGCAGAAGGAGGATCTTGCAAAAGCCATTGACATGCTGTTGGATGATATGGAGCATGGCCGTAAGTACATGAAGGTGTACCGTCAGATGAAAATGTACAACGATCCTCTGCTGAATCCGGTTTTATACGCCCAAAATGGCGCATCTGTCGAATAAGAATCTCAATATCCTTGCCATCAGGTTCTCCGCCATTGGCGATGTGGCTATGACGGTACCTCTGGTGGACAGTTTCCTGCGTCAGTATCCGCAGCATCATCTCACTTTCGTTTCCGTTCCCAAGCACGGGGCATTATTCAGGAACATGCCGCCGAATTTCGAGTTCCTGGGAGCCGATGTAAAGAGGGAATATCATGACATCAAGGGGCTGAAACGACTGACATCAGAACTGGCTGCACGGAATTTTGATGTGGTGCTTGACCTTCATTCGGTTATCCGTTCCCGTTTCATTTCCATAGGTCTTGGACTGCATGGAAGCCGGGTATATACAATAGGTAAGGACAGACTCGGACGGAAAGCCGTGACACGTCGTCTGTTTAAAAGGGAAAGGCCCCTGACATCGGCTTTTGACAGATATGCACATGTTTTTGAAAAGGCTGGAATGCCTGTATCCTTGGAGTTCGACTCGCTTTTTCCCGAACGGCCCAAGGCTATACTGGAACTTGTCGGTCCAAAACAGGGGCGCTGGATAGGCATTGCGCCATTCGCCGCACATCAGGGCAAGATTTATCCTATTGAACTGATGGAAAAGGTTGTTGAGGGCCTCGAGTCCGATGACAGCTGTACACGTATCTTTGTTTTCGCATACGGAAAGGAATTGGAACAGGTCAGACATTGGGAGGGCAAGTTCGGCAAACTGACCATTATAAGCGGGCAGTATCCGTTTTCTCAAGAACTGGAACTGATGAATTGGCTTGATGTCATGGTCAGCATGGATTCGTCCAACATGCATCTTGCCTCTCTGGCAGGAACTAGGGTGGTGTCAGTCTGGGGCGCTACACATCCCGTTGCCGGTTTCCTTGGATACCGACAGAAGCCGGAAGATTGTGTCCAGGTCGATATGGGCTGCCGTCCCTGTTCGATATACGGAAAGAAGGCCTGTCGCTATGGCAACTGCCGCTGCATGACGGCCATTACCCCACAGATGATCCTAGAAAGGATAAAAGCCGACAATTGAGCGCATTTCCGGTCCCATGTTGAAGAGCAGATCCACTGCACTCAGGTTGGGAAGGAAACCGTATTTCTGTCTGAATACCTGCCAGTATGGCTGTTGTGAAGGCGCTGATTCCCTACAGATGTCAGGCTCGATCCATGATCTGAAATCAAGCGTATTCTTGTCAAGCCGGTCTGTAGGACAGTATGATTCTGTCAGTTTCAGTCCAACCGGAATGCCTGCCAGCCTGAGAATGAGCCCGGTCAGTTCCATGTTGTAATCAATCAGGAATTCCCATTTCCTGTCGTAGAATGGCCGGAATTCATCGGCATAGTACATGAAGAAAGGGGTGTTCATGTAAGCCGATTCAAGCGCGTTCCAATGCTGGCGTCTCCATTCTCCGTGATCGCTTATGCGCACGTCCTTGACCTTCTGCTTTGGGGCATCGGCCTTTACTGTCGGGATGGTAAGGGTGAGTGGTCCGGAAGCCGATGCTATGACGCAGCGGTTGCGGTATGTCTGCTTGACATAGTTGTCATGCTGCTCTATGAGCACATCGGTTCCACTGGCCATGGCGGCAATGAAACTGACAGGCGGCAGGTATGCCGATGAAAGCAGGGCGGTAGGCATCAGTTGCAGGAGGAGACTTTCCTGAATTCCCGGTTCCAGCGTATCTTGCCCTTCTGACCGAATTTCTTCTCCTTGTCAAGAGACAGCCAGATGAAACGCGGGGTTCCTACAATGTGATCCTCGGGAACGAAACCCCAGAAGCGTGAGTCCGCGCTGTTGTGTCGGTTGTCACCCATCATCCAGTAGTAGTCCATGGAGAATGTGTAACTGGTGCTGGCAATGCCGTCAATAAGGATTGTACCATCGGCAGTGACTTCAAGCGAATGCAGTTCGTAGTTCTTGATAGCACGTTCATAGAAGGGCAGATTCTCCAGACTGAGTTCCACCGAAGCACCCTTGGCCGGAATCCATATAGGACCGTAATCGTCAATGGTCCAATGCGTTGGCTTGTTGACGGGGAAGAGCCAGGTGTCGTCCGATGAATAGTCGTGACGGACTACCGAAGAAACGATCATTTTTTCATTGGCAAGAACTCCGGCCCTTTCTTCAGTGAGCGGAACGGTAACGGTTCCCGGCCTGTTCATTGATGCAGGCAGGTCTGCGAATGAAAGGTCAAGTTCTTTTCTGAGCTTGTCCGGAATGGGGTTGATCAGGGTAATGTCATAGTTCCACTGGGCCTCCTTGGGCTGCTGCTGTGCCTGACCGTCAATGTAGATAACCCCGTTCCTTATTTCCAGAGTCTGTCCGGGCAGTCCGACGCAACGTTTCACGTAATTCTCGCGACGGTCAACCGGACGGTAATCGATTTCTCCGAACTGTCTGCTGTTGGCGGCAAGGTACTCGCGTCCCACCTTATAATAAAAGTCATAGACCTTTCTCTGTTCAAGTGGCGACATGCTGTCTATCTGGACTTCTTTGCAGAGCTCGCGTCCTGCCGGATACACGAAACTGCCGTAGTAGTCAAAACCGGAATACTGGGGGTTGGTAAGCAGAGTGTCTCCGCTGGGGAAATTGAAGACAACGATATCTCCGGTTTCAACCTTTCCGAATCCTTTTACACGTTCGTATTCCCATTGCGGCTTTTCAATGTAGCTCTTGCCGCCCCAGGGGAACACATTCTGGGTCAGAGGCATGGTAAGCGGTGTCATGGGCTTGCGCGGACCGTATGCAACCTTGCTGACATACAGATGGTCGCCTATGAGGAGTGATTTCTCCAGCGATGATGACGGTATGGCGTAGTTCTGGAACAGGAAAAGGTTGACGAAATATACCGCTACCAGAGCAAAGACAATGGCATCGACCCAGCCCATGATCTGGTACAGGGCCTTGTTCTTGAGTTTTTTCCACCAGTCCCATGGGATTATGCGGGTGATTACGGCATCAAAGATGAATGGAATGATTATGATTCCAAGCCAGCTTCTTACCCAAATCAGAAACAGGATGTACAGGACCATTATGATGGCCAGGTATATCCACTGCTTTTTTGTCGCTTCCTTGATCTTTCGCATAATAGTATGGGGTGTGTGGTTCTTGATGTCAGGACATGGAGTCCATTAGGTCCTTCATGGTAAGGAAACCGCTGTGCGAGACGGTGTATTCGGCTGCCAGGACGGCACCGAGAGCCAGTCCGCTACGGTCTGTTGCACTATGGGTAATCTTGATGAAGTCACAGCTGGAGTCATATTCGATAGTGTGGATGCCAGGACACTCGCCATGGCGGACAGAGTCTATGCGTATGTTCTGCGGCTCGCATTCACGGCTTCCGGTAACAGTTCCGTCAGCATTGATCAGAGTTCCTTTTGACCAGCCTGTCTTACGGTCCAGATTATCGATTATTCCCTGGGCGAGAGTGATTGCCGTCCCGCTTGGAGCGTCCAGCTTGTGGATGTGATGGATTTCCTCCACACTGACTTCGTACATGGGATAGCCGTTCATCAGTCTGGCAAGGTATTCATTGACTTTTGAGAACAGGGCCACTCCAATGCTGAAGTTGCTTGACCAGAACAGCGTGTTCTTGCCGTCACTGCACAGATCCTTCATTTCCTGGCTGTGCTGTTCCATCCATCCCGTACTGCCGCTGACAACCTTGACACCTGCAGCAAAGGCCTTCAGAACATTTCCGTAAGCCTGTGTCGGGGCTGTGAATTCAATTGCTACGTCAGCGTTGCGGAATGCTTCGCTCTCAAAGTCCTGCAGATTGTCAACGTCAATCCTGCATACTATCTCGTGGCCGCGCGAAAGGGCTGTGCGCTCAATTTCGTGGCCCATTTTGCCGTATCCGATAAGTGCTATTTTCATGTGTCCTCATTAACGAAGATACTCTTTCCGGCCATGACTGACCGGAAAGAGCATCTGTTTTCATTGAATGACTTTCAGTTCTGTCATCAGAGCTTCGGACCGGCAGCAACCAGAGCCTTACCGGCTTCATTGCCCTCGTACTTCTTGAAGTTCTTGATGAAACGTCCTGCCAGATCCTGTGCCTTCTCTTCCCATTCGGAAGCGTTCTTGTAAGTGTCACGAGGATCAAGGATTTCAGTTGCTACGCCTTCCAGCTTGGTAGGAACCTGGAAATCGAAGTAAGGAATCTGCTTGGTAGGAGCCTTGTCAATTGAGCCGTTCAGGATAGCGTCAATGATTCCACGTGTGTCGCGGATAGAGATACGCTTGCCTGTGCCGTTCCAACCGGTGTTGACCAGATATGCCTTGGCACCGCTCTTTTCCATCTTCTTTACCAGCTCTTCAGCATACTTTGTAGGATGCAGCTCCAGGAATGCCTGGCCGAAGCATGCTGAGAAAGTGGGAGTCGGTTCGGTGATACCGCGCTCGGTACCTGCCAGCTTGGCTGTGAAACCGCTCAGGAAGTAATATTTGGTCTGCTCGGGAGTCAGGATTGATACTGGAGGCAGAACACCGAATGCATCGGCTGAAAGGAAGATGACCTGCTTTGCAGCGGGACCTTCTGATGCCGGGCGGACAATCTTGTTGATGTGATAGATAGGATAGCTTACGCGGGTATTCTCGGTAACGCTCTTGTCTGCGAAATCGATCTTGCCTTCAGCGTCAACGGTAACGTTCTCAAGGAGAGCGTCACGACGGATTGCGTTGTAGATATCGGGCTCTGATTCCTTGTCAAGGTTGATGACCTTTGCATAGCAGCCGCCTTCCAGGTTGAATACGCCTTCGTCGTCCCAGCCGTGTTCGTCATCACCGATGAGCAGACGCTTGGGGTCGGTTGAAAGGGTGGTCTTGCCTGTGCCTGACAGACCGAAGAAGATAGCGGTGTTCTTGCCCTGCATGTCAGTGTTGGCTGAGCAGTGCATTGAAGCGATGCCCTGAAGCGGTAGGAAGTAGTTCATCATTGAGAACAGACCCTTCTTCATCTCACCACCGTACCATGTGTTCAGGATAACCTGTTCCTTTGATGTCACGTTGAAAGCGACAGCTGTTTCTGAACGGAGACCCATCTCCTTGTAGTTTTCAACCTTTGCCTTTGCAGCGCAGAATACCACGAAATCAGGCTCCAGATCAAATTCGGCCTGGTTCTGCGGACGGATGAACATGTTGGTGACGAAATGTGCCTGCCATGCAACCTCCATGATGAAGCGGACCTTCATGCGGGTATCCTTGTGTGTGCCGCAGAAGCCGTCAACTACGAACAGACGCTTGCCTGAGAGCTGCTTGAGGGCAAGTTCCTTAAGAGCCTTCCAGTTCTCCTGTGAGAGAGCGTGGTTGTCATTGTGATACTCTTCTGAATCCCACCATACGGTATCCTTTGACTTTTCATCCATTACGATGTACTTGTCCTTAGGTGAACGTCCGGTGTAGATGCCGGTCATTACGTTGATTGCACCAAGTTCAGTTACCTGACCCTTGTCAAAACCTTCAAGACCCGGCTTGGTCTCTTCGTTGTAAAGAACCTCGTAAGAAGGATTGTAGAGAATCTCGGTTGCACCGTTGATTCCGTACTTGCTCAAATCGATTTTTGCCATTTCTGTATATTTAGTTAGTGTTGATATTGCCTTGTTAACCGACTACAAAGGTACTACTTTTCATATAAAACAAGTGGAAACTCCAAGGCAAAATTTCTGGAGCTTCCACTATTTAATAAAGAATAACAATAACCGGTGCGGTATTACTTTCCGCCAAAGCAAAGGTCGCCTGCATCGCCCAGTCCGGGAACAATGTATGCATGGGAATTGAGCTGCGGGTCAATGGCTGCGCACCAAAGTGTCGTGATGTCCTGAGGGAACATCTTGCAGACGTAATCTACACCCGGCTGTGCTGCGATTACCGAGCAGAGGTGGATCCTTGCCGGGGTACCCTTGAGCAGGAGGGCACGGTATGCCAGATACATGCTGTTGCCGGATGCAAGCATCGGGTCAACCAGAATCAGAGTCTTGCCGTCAAGGTTAGGTGAAGCCATGTATTCGATGTGCACGTCGAAATTGACTTCGTCCAGATACTTGCGGTAAGCCGATACGAATGCGTTTTCGCAATGGTCGAAATAATTGTGGAAACCCTGGTGCAGGGGCAGTCCGGCGCGGAATACGGTGCCAAGAACAATGTCCTCTTCCGGTACGTTGATTGTCGCCACTCCAAGCGGGGTCTGAACGTTCTTTGTCACATAGTTGAGCTTCTTGCTGACTTCCAGAGCCATAATCTCGCCAATGCGTTCAAGATTGCGGCGGAAACGCATCTGGTCATGCTGAATGTTCACATCACGGAGTTCGGCAATGAACTGATTCAGGATGCTGTTGCTTTTGTTAAAGTCGATAACTTCCATTGTTATGTCTGAATATGTTTGATTGTTTGGATTGCCTCACGGCCAAAATTTCACAAAGATAAGGAAATTATCCGTATTGGACGGCAATACACATATTATATAATTGCGTATCTTTGCCCACATGGGAAAATGCCATAATTTGCCTTTCCATGCTGTTCTGGCGGTCATTCTGCCGTTCTTCTGTTTCAGCATGGCAGCTCAGACTCCGCTTGACAGGTCTGACAGGCGTACAGCTACGCTGGTTTCCCCATACTATTTCGGACCGAATGCCTTCCCTGTGCCGGAAATGGATGACGGTACGGTTCATGACAGACTCAGAATAGAACTTGACGCTGAATACCAGCCGGGATTCCGGGGTGACCGTACATCGGACATCTTTGTCAAAGCCAACATACCCGTCTTTTCGGACAGGGTCAACCTGAGCTTGTGGATGACAGCCATGGAATGGTACCGTAACAGTGACCGCAGCATCAGCGAATGCCGTCTTTCCGATGCCGTCGGCAAGTATGACATAGAAAGCGGACATCTGGCCGGAGACCTGTACGTGAGCACTGACATCATGCTGCTGCGTGAGGGAGACCGATGCCCCGTATCAGTGACTGTCCGGGCAGCCCTGAAGACCGCTTCGGCTGACGGCTGGCATCTGGGACGTTATTATGACAGTCCCGGATATTTCTTTGACGGGACTGCAGGCAGGTCATTCGCCTTGGGGACACCTGGCGGAGGAACAAGCCTGCGTCTTGCCGCCCGGGGAGGTTTCCTGTGCTGGCAGACGGACAACGGCCGTCAGAACGATGCCATCTTGTACGGTCTCCTGGCGCGTCTGGACCTGAAGGCCTTCCATGCATCGGCCTCGTTCAGCGGTTACAGCGGATGGGAAAATTCCGTCAGGAACCTTGGTGACCAGGCAAAGGACAGGCCTGCAGTATTCGGTTCGGAGCTTGGATACCGGTTTGACAATATCGGATTCAATGTCTCTTACCGGTATGGGATGAGGGATTTCCCTTATCACTGTTTCAGGTTGGGGATGGTTTGGCATTTTGACATTTGAAGGTATGGGAATTCTGAAAGGTCTGATGTCTGTTCTGGTAACCGCCGCATGTCTGGGCATGCAGGCGCAGGATACTCTGTCAGCCCATTTCATAGATGTGTGGTATCATCAGGGGAATCTGGTCCATTATCTCGAGGCAGTCAGCGATCATGTCATTTATCAGGATGTCCATGTGGGACAGTGGAGTGAGGGTGACCAGCTGATCTTTTCCATAGACGGCAATTCCTACCGTCAGAACAGGTATTATCTGAACGGATTCCGTACGAACAGCCGTTTCCAGACAGGAAGCACCCTGTATCGCCCTGATCTGGAGCAGTACGGCATGGTCGTGGATCCACGGAGTTCCACTCTGGCTTTTTCAAACAGGGAGGACATTCCTGATTTTGCAGCTGTCTCCATCAATCATGGCGGTATTGGCGGAATCAACCGTTTTTCGGAATGGATAGTCAGACGCATGCACGGTGCGGGTACTGATGATCTGTACAAGGAGAGCTCAGTAACGGCACGTCAGAGGGTGAGGAATGCCGGAGAATTCGATCTGGCCAAATCCTTTGCAGGGCGTGACGGCAAATCATACCGTCAGCATGTCAAGGCTGTGTTCAGCCGCAGGGAATTCCCCGATTATGACCAGGATGGCCTTCTGGACGGATCGCCTCTGTATGACTCGGACCATTACACCGTCCAGGCGGACGGACTGCTGCCGGCAGGTGGACTCGCTGACCGCCTGGGCTATCTGGTGAACATTTCAAGAAGGGACAATTACGGATCGGAGTTCTATCTGAATCCCATGGAAACGGCTGCCCTTGACACTTATGGGGCATCGGTCTATTTCAATGAGAAGGGATTGACCGGAGGTGTGACATGGAATACAAGTCTCATACGTCACCGCAATCTGGAGTTCTCCAGAAACGTCATTGATCAGGACGGCGAATCACTTGAGCCCTATTATCCTGACGGTGACACCCACGAGCTGTCCGTGCCTGTCAACTGGAAAAGGAGTCTGAAGCCCTGGCTGACAGCCGGATATGACGGATTCAACAGTCTGATACTGTTCCGTTCCCGTGTCAATGAATTCTCGAATGATGTCTTCATGCAGCATATGGCCGCAAAGAGCGCGACTCCATTATACCGTTATGTGTGGCATAGTTCTGACTTTGCCGGCGGCATTCTGGAAAACACCTTGGGGCTGGAAGCTGAACACCGTTTCCTGCCAGGACTCTCAGCCCGGGTCGGGGCCGATGTCACTCTTGACGGCATCCTGCTTGAGGGGAAGAGTCTTGTCTCCCCCGGCTTCCAGTCGTCTCTGGCATTTGGCTGGCATCCTGCAGACTGGTTCAATATGGATATGAACCTGTCATATGACCGTATTCCGTACAGCATAGAGACCTTGAGATACTTTTCGGACGATTATCTGAAAGGCACGGCATATTACGGCTATGGCACTCCTGATGAACGTGTATTCACTACATCGGGCGGGCAGTACCACAGTTATGCTGAAGGACTCCGCCAGCCCTCGTACCTTACTCTGGGAATTCCCGTCAGATTCCGTTTCAAATCGGAGAACGGCATCCATGAGGTGTACCTGAACCAGCTGCTGAGAAAATATTACAACACCTGGATTACCGGATTCCGGGGTGGTGCATCGGGTGCCGGCTTTATGGAAGACGGAGTGTGGTTCCAGAACTGTGGGGAGAAACAGTACATTGTGGACAACATGCCGGACGGACTCATGGGGACCGGCTTCATAATGGATACTCCTTTCTTCGTTTCCCAGCTGACACGTTATACCTATACCGGAAGGCGTTTCATGTGCATGCTCTCATGGCAGTCCATGATGGGCGGTTCGACATCGGCCCTCGGCTTCGGACCGGAAACGAATGACTGGCTCTGCCTGAGCGAATCGACCGCCAATCCCAACACGTTCCGTGTGCTTGAGGATCAGGACAGCGAATATCAGTCATGGGGCCGCGTGGATCAGGACAAGGCATACGTGCTGCGAACCTATTTCGCATGGAATGTGAGCAATGCATTTCAGATGGGAGTGAATTTCAAGTGGACCGATGGCCAGCCGTTCAGCTATTTCAATACCGTGATGAGAACCGATGATGAGGGTGGCAGCCAGCTGCAGATCCTGCCTGTTTGCGCTCGTGGCATCAATCCTCTGGACGGCTGTTTCGGTTGCAGGGAGAGTGGAATATTCAACTTTGACTTACATGCCCGCTGGCAGTTCCGTTTGAACGGACACGATGCCAGTTTGAGCTGTATGTGCTACAATATCAATGATTTCGGCAACGTGCTCATGGAATATGCCTTCCCGGAAGGGACCCGCGGTGCAATGTCACGCGGGCAGAACCTCTCGCTGACTGTTCCACGAGGCCTGCTGCTGACGTTTAAAACAGGTATCTGATCATGGCAGGAAAGATGGCAAGGCTGGCCAAGGATACAGCCATTTACGGAATAAGCAGTATAGTGGGTCGTTTTCTGAACTACCTTCTGGTTCCCGTTCATACCCATTTCATCGATCCCAAAAGCGGAGGTTATGGAATTGTATCCAACCTGTATGCGTATGCGGCCCTGATTTTCGTTCTGCTCACTTTCGGCATGGAAACCACGTTCTTCCGGTTTGCCAGCAAGGAAGGCGAGGATGAGAACATGGTCTACAGCACCGCATTGCGCATGGTGGGTGCGGTCGCATTGGTTTTCATTGCATTGGTACTGGCATTCCTCGGTCCCATATCGGACTTCATGGGTTACCCGACACATCCGGAATACATAGCATGCTTTGCCATAATCGGTGGGCTGGATGCCTTCCAGGCAATAATGTTCGGCCGCCTGCGCCAGCAGCACCGTCCGGTCAAGTTCATGATACTCAAGATGGCCTTCATCATTCCCAATGTGATTCTTAACGTGGCTGTATTCTGGCTTCTGCCCAAGATGTTCAATGTCTTGCCTTCGCTGCAGAATTTCTATGAGAATTTTGACTATGGTGTCGGTCTGATTTTCTTTGTCAATCTTCTGTGCACCTTCCTTGTGACATTCGGTTTCCTGAAGGAGCTCAAGGGAATAACATACGGCTTTGATTGGAAACTGTGCCGCAGAATGCTCTCCTACGCATGGCCCATACTGCTTCTCGGTCTTGTAGGTATTCTGAATCAGGTATTTGACAAGATGGCCTATCCGAAACTGGTCCCGGGACAGGAAGGGCAGGTCCAACTTGGCATTTACGGGGCATGTGTCAAGATAGCAATGATTCTGAGTCTTCTGACCCAGGCGTTCCGTTATGCGTACGAACCATTCGTTTTCGGTGGAGCCAAGGACAAGGACAGTGCCGACACGCTGGCCCAGGGAATGAAATATTTCATAATCTTCGGTCTGCTGGCATTCCTTGCCGTAATGTTCTATCTCCCCATATTCCGTTATCTCGTGACCAATCATGAGTATTGGGTGGGACTTGATGTGGTTCCGATAGTGATGATGGCGGAACTGTTCATGGGCATATATTTCAACCTGTCATTCTGGTACAAGCTGGCCGACAAGACCTGGTGGGGTGCCGTCATGAGCGGTACCGGTGCAGCTGTCATGATTGCCGTAAACGTGCTGTTCGTTCCCGAATACGGCTATATGGCCTGTGCATGGGGCGGATTTGCCGGATATGCCGTCTGCATGCTTATGTCGTATTTCATAGGGCGCAGATACAGCGACATACAGTATCCCATGAAGGACATAGCCGTGTATGTACTCCTTGCAGCAGTGCTTTATGCGGCGTATCTCGTGTGCAGGGCGTTGCCTGTCTGGGCTGCACTGACTGCAAACACCGTTCTGATAGCAATCTACATTGCATACATACTTAAGAAAGATCTGCCTTTGAGTTCCCTTCCGGTCATAGGCAGGAAGTTCGCGAAGAAACAGTAATCAATCACATTATACTTTTTTATGAAACAGTTCTCACAGAAAGCCGTAATGGCATTGTTCATGGCAGCCGCCAGCGCTGCCTCCGTGGCCCAGCCGGGAGGCATGGGGGCACAGGCTCCCAAGACAGTTGTCAACAAGGACAACACGGTGACTTTCAGTTATTCCAACCGTAATGCGAAGGATGTCAAGGTCTGGACCCAGTTCTCAAATGATGTTCCCATGACAAAGGGAGCGAATGGTGTCTGGACAGCTACAGTAGGTCCGGCCAATCCGGATATCTATCCCTATCATTTTACAGTTGACGGAATCAGTGTCATGGACCCCCAGTGCGCAGAATGGTTCCCGAACGAAACATTCAAGATCAGTCTTCTTGACATGCGTGCCGAGAACAGCCTGGCCGAGCTCAAGGATGTTCCTCACGGAAGTGTGGATTATCTGAACTACTGGTCACCGGGTCTGAACATGTTCGTTCCTGTAATTGTCTATACTCCTCCTTTCTATGACAAGAACAAGGACAAGTCATATCCTGTCATGTATCTGATCAGCGGTACTACCGATACGGAAGAGGTATATTTCAAGGTTGGCAAGATGAACCTGATTCTTGACAATCTGATTGCCCAGGGCAAGGCTAAGGAAATGATTCTGGTTCTGCCGTACGGCAATGCCACACTGCTCAAGACCGAGCGTCAGGCATCACAGACCGGAGGCGGCATGGGCGGATTCGGCGGCATGGGCTTCGGCATGGGCGGAGGCTACAACTTCAACCGCGATTTCACTGACGTGCTCATGCCGTTCGTCGAGAAGAACTACCGCACCATCAACGATGCCCAGCATCGCGGCATAGGCGGCTTCTCCCGCGGTGGAAACCAGGGTCTGAGCATCGGTCTTGCAAATCTTGACAAGTTCTCATATCTGTGCTCATACAGCTCGTTCACTCAGACCAGTGCTGCAATGTTTGCCGACAAGGATGCTGTCAATGCCAAGATCAACCTGTTCTGGCTGGGCATAGGCACCGATGACTTCCTTTATGGCAATTCAAAGGACCTCATGGATATCCTTGACAGGAACGGAATCAAGAACAAGAAGGTGTTCACCTATGACAAATACGGTCATACCTGGATGAATGCCCGTTACTGGCTTGAAAAGTCATTCCCCCTGCTGTTCCAGGACAAGAAGGTCATCGATGCAGTGGAGAGCATGGATCTGGCCGAGGCCGAGAAGGTGCGTGAGGCATCGGCTGCAGGCGGTGAGGCATCGCGTCTTACCCCCGCCCTCATGGGAAGTCTGTTCCCACCAGGCGTCAAGTCACCCGAGTACAATGCCGATGGCAGCGTGACATTCCGATGCCAGGCCCCTGACGCCCAGAAGGTTGAGCTTGAGTGCCAGATGTTCAGCGGCACAAAGCCCATGGAGAAGGACAGCAAGGGTGTCTGGACCATCACTGTCAAGCCCGATGTCCCCGACATCTATCCGTATGCTTTCCAGATTGACGGCACGCAGGTCGCTGACCCCAACAACATGCACATGTTCCCCAACGAGGGCTTCAAGTACAGCCTCTGTGACGTACGTGGCGAGGCTCCGTCAGTTCAGGACATCCAGGATGTGCCTCACGGCAAGGTGGCTTACCGCTACTATTTCTCAAAGGCTTGCGGAATAGAGCGCCCCATGTGCGTCTATACTCCGGCCGGATATGACCCTGCAGGCAGCGAGAAGCTTCCGGTTCTCTACCTTATCCATGGTATGACCGATACATACGAGACCTGGTTCAAGGTAGGCCAGATGAACAACATCATGGACAACCTCATTGCAAAGGGTGAGGCAAAGCGCATGATAGTGGTAATGCCATACGCCAATCCGTATCCCGAGATGATTGCCCAGGGCAAGGCATCGGCTTACAATTCAATGGATACCGAATTGACAACCAAGGAGTTCATAGGTGAGGTAATGCCATTCATCGAAGCCAACTACAATGTGCTGACCGATGCTGACCACCGCGCAATTGCCGGCTTCTCACTGGGCGGACGCCAGACTCTGGCCGCCGGATTCGGCAATCCCGACAAGTTCCATTATGTTGCAGCATACGCTCCTGCCATTTTCGGAAACGAGTATGAGACCAACTTCACAAACGGCACATACAAACCGATTGCCGAACTCAAGAGCAAGCTCAAGTTCATGTTCCTGGGTACCGGAAAGGAGGATTTCCTGCTGCAGGCATCAACAGGTCTTGACAAGTATCTGACCGACCAGGGTCTGAAGCACACCTTCTACAATCCCGGTGGCGGACACACATGGATGAACTGCCGCGATTATCTTGAACTTACCGCCAAGGAACTGTTCAAGTAAAGTCCGGTACCCTTTCCATAAGGGCATATAACGAATGAAGCCGGCTGAAAAGCGATTTTCAGCCGGCTTCTTATTGATGGGAATGCTGTGTTATTTCTCTACAGTGTAGCTGATGTTCTCAACATAGTAGAAGGTGTCGGAATCGCCCTGATGAGCCTTGGCTTCGGTCTCGCAGTCGTGACCTTCGCTCACCTTGACGCTGTCCTCAAATTCACATTCTTCCTCTTCCTGTTCAATCTTGACGGCACGTACGGTTCCTTTCACGGTGTACTGCTTGCCGATGGTCTCCGGGTCGAACTTGTTCTGGCCTTCCTGTGCCATTACGTTTACAATCTCTTCGCTTTCGGCATTGTCTCCAAGGAACAGCTTCATTCCTGAACGTGTGCAGACATGAACGGCAGTACCTTTCAGAAGAATGGTCTGGTTAACCAGTTCAGGTGCCTTCTGTGCAAATTCACCGGCTGTGATGACCGGCTGCTTTGGCTGGCAGGCAACAAGCATGAGTGCTGCGGCTGCCATAGCAAGAAACTTTTTCATTTTTGGTGGTTTAAAGGTTGTTTTCTGTTGTTAACTGGCCACAAAGGTATATTAAAGTTTTCGTCAAATGAAAAAATGCGCTACCTTCGCGCAGGTTTCCGGCGCAATGGGCGCATTTTCGATTCCTGCCTCTGTAGTTCAATGGATAGAACGGAAGTTTCCTAAACTTTAAATTTGGGTTCGATTCCCAGCGGAGGTACAATGTAAAACTGCAAGTGATTAAAAATCAATCATTTGCAGTTTTCCTTTTCCCCCTAAAGTGCAAATTTGACCATATTTGACCATGATTTTCAGATGGACATAAAAAATGAGACCCAATTTAGGCCTCATTTCAACTGGATTTTTCCTGAATATAGAACAATATGTGTCTCTGATAAAGCACAATGATTACCAACTTATTTTTTCATCATTCCTAAGGTATCACTTACCTGAAGCACCCCATATTTTTTGTGGGATAACCATTACAAGTTGTTACATCCTGTCCTTGACAGACTGGCCTGCGCCTGTACCCTTGTACTTGCTGTTTGCACTGTTGAATCTGTATGAAGCCCGC
>JAZUEH010000027.1:0-7682 GCA_045640065.1 Bacteroidaceae bacterium | reverse complement strand
GAATACCGCATTCCCTCCTGCCGATGTCTCATGGGCATAAGGAAGATCTGAAAGGATCATCCGGCCTTCAGGATTGGCTGACATGTATTCGCTTATGGGAAGTCCCCATGTCTCGATGCGTGACGGGAAAACCAGACAGTCAGCCCGTGCGTAAGCGTTGAACAGTTCCTGTCTGGTCATGAGACCGTGGAAGTCGATGCTGGAACATCCACCCCAATGGGAGAACAGGTAGCGGGCATAGCGGTTTTCATTGCCGTGTACGGTGATGATTACCTTGAACCGGTCCTTGCCGAGTTCATCCTCAAGCATTTGTGCCGCCTTGCACAGCACTTCGAAATTCTTGTGACAGTCAGGCGTACTGGCGTACAGGAAGACAGGGCACCCGGTATGGCCGGAAACAGGCTGGTCGGGCTGTATGGGCTGCATCTTGGGTGGCATGACCACAATCCTGTCGGCCGGGTAGCCGATAAGACCGGACAGTGCTTCACGGAACCAGTTCTGCTGGACTATCATGCATTCGTTCTGCCTGGAGTTGATCCTGTACGCCCAGCGGGTGAACATGGTGAAGAACGGGATCTTGGGGTCGAAATAGAAATCCATCAGGCGGGGCTTCATGAAAGGGAACGATGTCTGGCAGTATACCTGACGGTGCTGTGCCCTGACCCTCGGGGTGGTGTCATGGAGGGAAATCCATTTCCATACGGTCTGTCCGTCCTGCTTTTCAAGTTCCAGGCTTATGCGGTGCATGGTGACGTATTCGGCCCACAGCCTGAATATCCAGTTTCTTGTGCACCACGGCAGTTCAATGTACTCTATTCCGGGGAACTCGCAAAGGTCTCTGCTGTGGACAAGGGCTACCACACGGTACTGGTCAGACTTGGCCGACCACTCTTCAAGCCACTGCCTGAGAATGGTCAGAGTACCGCCCTTGCGTATGTTGACGGCCGAAATTACAACAGTTTTTCGAACAGTTCCTTCCATTGTCCCATAATGACATCCATGCTGAACGTGCCTGAAGCCGCGTATGCACGCATGCCCATTTCACTTCTCAACTTGCTGTCGTTCATAAGCCTTTTCAGGGCAAGAGCGAACGAACGGATATCGCCTTCCGGAATAAGGAAACCGTTTTCCCCGTCGGTCACAACATCCCGCGGTCCGCATTTGCAGTCAAAGGCAACTGCCGGAAGTCCGGCTGCCTGAGTTTCAAGCAGGACCATGGGAAGCCCTTCAAAACGTGAACTTAATGCAAATATACTTGATTTCAAATATTCTTGGGCTATATTTTCAGAAAAACCTGTTATGATATTTCCCTGTCCTCCGGTATCCAGCTCGCCCTGGCCTGCAATACGGAGTGTCCAGCCCTCAGTGTCTATCATTTTCCATGCCTTTACCAGCATGTCAAAACCTTTCTGGAATGTGTAGCGCCCCACCGCTATGACCTGTCTGTTGGTGGCTGCTGCGGTTTGAGGGAATGTCATGTTGATTGGGTTGTGGATGACAGCAAGGTTTTTCAGATGGCCCCAGTATCCGGCGTCCTGTGCTGTAAGCACAACGAAGCGTTCGTAACGCCTGACTGTAAGTCCGTCAAGCCTGTACCTGATGCGGTCTGTAATGCCCCACAGCCCTTTGCGCGCATACTGTATGCGTTTGTAGCGGCTGAAATGGACCTCCAGAACCTTGTGGCTGCCGTCATGGATGAAGGGCAGGAACCAGGCGTCATTGCAGAACATGCTCACGCAGATATCAGGACGCAGACGCTTGAGCTGCTGTGACAGGCGGTGCCAGTGACGTATAGTTTTGACCGGGTATCCGAATGTCTTGTTCCAGATGCTGCTGCCGTTGTTGTCCTCATAGCCTATATCCAGATCAATGCAGTGTATGTCCGGGTGTAGAGGGTAGGCTGGGCATCGGCCCTTCTGTTCGGTGGTGACAATTGTCACGTCCCAGCCGTGAGAGGCTAGCCAGCCGCTTTTGTCGGCCAGTACACGCTCCATTCCTGCTGCCCGGTATGTTCCGGCTATGAGATATGCTATTCTTTTCATCATCGGCGCTGTCTGCCCATTTTGTCATAGATGCTGTTCACGTAGCGCATGGACATGAGCATGGCATAAATCAGATAGATGTCAGTGGCCACCTTGACCCAGACTCCCAAAGTGAGCATGAACATCATGAACGCCAGCATGCCTGTGCCGGGATTCCTCTTGGCAAAGCGCTGTGCCAGGAACATGAAGTAGTAGGTGAATATGCTGAGTCCCAGCAGGCCGCAGTACAGGGTGAAACGGCAATAGCCTATGTCTGTGCTGTAGACCCAGTTGCCGAACCATCCGTACCCTATGAACCATCCTGTGGGGTCAGTGGGCCATATCCACATCACGCTGTTGAGCTTGTCGGTGGAGTCAGTACGCCATACGCCTGTTTCCACCCAGTTGAAGAAACCTTCAAAGGCGAAGCGCAGCTGATGGTGGGCGTTGCTGTCGGTATTGTAAAGATGAACAATTATTGGAATGCTTATGCCTAATATGACCACAAGTATTCCTGTTGATTTAAGACGGTTCAGATTGAGGCTGTTGCCCAGGTGAAACAGCTTGTTCATTGCAGCATAAGCTATGCTCAGAATGGCACCCAAGGTTGTGGTGCGCGATATCATGCATCCCAATACAAGTATGACCAGGAAGGATATGTAATAATACCATATATCCGATGTCTTGAGCCTTCCTGCCCCTTTTATGAGCTGGTGCGCTATGAGAAGCTCCACTATGGAGAAACGCACGCCGGCAGGGTCAAGGGCGGCACCAAAGCCATATAGTCTGTTTATTTCATGCATGTATTCGTTGCCCCCCAGGCAGATGCTGTCCACGAACATCTGGACTGCCGGGCTGTTGTCTATTACCTGCGAAATGACGCACTGGAATACGGACACCCACATGAGGTAGTCGGTGATTAGCTTGAGATCAAGTCGGCCGTGATGCAGCCGCAGAAGGGAACACAGGCCGTGTGCTCCGAAAGTCCATACGGCGAATGATACTATGTAGGTCACGTATGACATGTCACCTGTGCCGTTTGACATTACGGAAAGCAGGCATGACATGGAGAATACTGCGGCCAGACAGCCAGTAAGAAGTATGTCCTGGTCAAGTTTGAACGAATTGCATTTGACTGCCTGATAGGCAAATATGACGGCTCCTATCGCTGCCATCATGTTTTTTGACGTAAGCCATTCAGGCAGGAAAGAAAAACTGACGGTATAGAAATATAAACTTACCAGCAGTCCCAGCAGTATGGTCACAACGCGCTTCATTCCCTGTTCTTTCTGAATAACCTGGTGTAGGCGAATCCGTAGACCATTCTGTTGTATAGCCTTACAAGGGGCCACATTCTCCACCATGCCAGGCATTCAAGCAGCCTGGTCCTGAGCGGCAGACGTGTGTTCGACAGAATTCTGCGGTTGGATTCGCTGAACCATTTGTCCCAACAAAGATAATCATCATTGTTCTCACTTACAAGCAATGGGAGTTTGATGTTCAGTTTAAGATAATCGGTGAAGCGGGGTGGAATGCCAAAGCGGTTGTCGGCCAGAAGGATTTCCTGGAAACGTTCGACGTTGGCTGTAACCTGGCTTATGTTGCGCTGTGACATGGTACGCGATATTGACGCTCCTGTCTGGACGTATGAATAAAGTACATCGGGAGTCTGGGCAAAGCGTTCTGCCCGGTTCATGAGTGACAGGACGCAGAGCATGTCTTCGCCCATATCCATGCCCGGAGTGAATCTGAAGTCACGGAACAGTTCCCTGCGGAACATGAACAGCCACAGGTTCCAGCGCATGGCTCCGGCCATGAGACACTTCAGGGCTTCGCACGGAGTGGGGCAGACGGGCTGGCGCATTGTGCGTACGGTATTGTCCGATTCCAGCCTCCAGTTCCAGCCTGTGATGTCGCTGTTGCTGTCTTCGGCCAGTTGGACGGCCTTGCCCACGGCTCCGGGCAGCAGGGTGTCATCGGCATCGACAAACATTACATAGTCGCCCGTGGCAAGGTCAAGGACGCTGTTCCTTGTGGCTGCGGCTCCGGAGTTAGAACTGTTTGACTTTGAACTCAGGCTCATTCCTGCGGCTTCGAATCTGGACCGGTATCGGTCTATTATTGCCAGGGTTCCGTCAGTGGAACAGTCATTTACCAGACAGACTTCAATGTGCGGGTAGTCTTGGGCAAGTATGGAGTCAAGGGTGTGGGGCAGGGTGGCCTGTGCATTGTATGCGGGTATGAGTACGGATACGCTTGCCGCATTGGTGTATTTTCTGGCGAACTGGCATTCCGGATTTGCGGCAAGCTGTTCAATCTGGCTGTCTGACCACTGTTTCATACATCCGTCAAACCAGCTGATGGCTCTTGCACAGCCCTTTCCGTCGTTTTCCAGGCTGTATATGCTGTTCCTGAACGGTGAATTCCAGCATAAGGTCTGAAAGACAATTTCGTCCGAGCAGAAAGTGTGTGAGAAATGCTTTGTCACCCATTCGCGGTTTGACACGAAGAGTGTTGCCATGGCATGCGTCACGCTTACCCATTGTGAACCTTTTTTCAAATCGACATCCTTGTTCCGTCTGTAACGGACAAGCTCCTGAAGCCTGATGAATGCATGCCGTATGGCTTTCTTCCATATTGGGGCGTCACGGAACGATTCAGGAAACAGATGCCAGCGTCCTGCCTTGCGCAACAGTTCCGGGGTCAGTTCTGTCAGCGTATATCCTATGAATTCGCGGTCGGGATACCTGTCAAAGAAATCATGTATGCTCCCGTTGTCCTTGAGGCAGATGTCAACACCCGAAAGCAGATGGTAACGGGCATACGGGCCATGTTCCAGAGCGGTACGGAACAGCGAGAATTCCGCCATGACCACACTCAGATCTCCCCAGCGGACATCAATCCTGTCATCCACAGCGAACAGTCCGGCACTTCTGGCGGTCAGTTCTGGAGGGTTGGCAATCTTCTTGTCAAAATGGACAAATATGTCATTGTCATCATGGTCCAGCTGGGATACAAGCCGTTTCAGCGAACTGAAATTGTTGTGGGCCAGAATGAGGAATGCATGTTTCATGTGGCTGCTCATCTTGACAAGTGTGATTTGGCTTTTCTTGCAAATTCAAAAACGGTCTGTCCGAATCCGGTGGAGCAGAAAGCTGCAAGAATCTTGATTCCGGTTTCAGGCTTCCACTCCTTTCTCACTGATTCCGGGAGCATGCGGTATTCGTCCCACCATTGGTTGAAACATACGGTGTGCATGTTCCATGGCTTGCCTCCGGTGTAGTGTATGTTGCTGTGTGCAAGAACTTCGTCAAGGTCCTGACAGGAATACAGGCTGAGGAAAGCCTGCCTGTACTTTTCTATGAAGAACGTGCGGATGGAGTTGTTGCAGGGCGGAATGAAACGTACGCGGCCTTTACATACCAGATTGAGGGCATCCTGGTCGGGGAATTCCATGCTGTCGTCCTTGAGCAGACCGAGCATTGCTGCACTTGACGATTCCTTGCGCATGAGTTCCAGATTCAGAACCAGGAACCCTGAATTGAAATATCTGCATGGTTCGATTCCCATGGCCAGCCTTTTCCGCTCCTGGTCTTCTATGGGCGGTTCGGCAACTGCAGCCAGCAGCATGTCCGTCAAGTCTGTTTCCTGGCAGATGGCGGCTATGTCTCTCCTTATTATAATGTCGCTGTCAAGATACAGAATGCGGTCAAGGTCGGGCAGGAGTTCCGGCAGCATGAGCCTGTACAGTGCCGCTTCAGAATAACGGCTGCTGATTGAGGTGCCGGGCGGAAGTGAACTGACCTTTATGAATGAGTAAGTCACGTTCCTGCCGCATGACAGCTGTTCAAGCATGTCTTTCTGCCGCTGCGGGATTTCCTGCGACTCAAGACAGTATACCCGATACTCATGTTCCTTGCCGGCATGCCTGAACAGGGAGTGGAGCATTGTGGCGGCAGGAACGAAGTAGTTGGGGGTGAATGCTATTGCGACAGGTATCATAGTCTTATAAAAAAGCCACGGCTCAATGGGATATCAGTTCCCCGGCCGTGGCATATTGATTCAATAGAAGCTTGTGCTTCTTAGAGACATTCGATGAGAACGCTGCGGTCAAATGAAGCGTCCATCTGTGAGTCTGTTACCAGAGGCTCGCCAAGTGATATGTTGTCGGCCTTGATGCCAAGTTCCTCAACCATGTACTTCTTTACACTTGCAGCACGGTCAGCGGCAAGAACGATGTTGTGGTCGTATGTGCCGGTGCCCTTGTCGGCGCTACCTGACAGACGGAACTTCTGGTCAGGATTCTTCTTGACAGCGTTCTGGACAAAGTGTCTGATGTGCTGTCTTTCAGCGAATGTGATGGAAGATTTGTCGAGTTCGAAGAATGCCTTGTACTGCTTTTCGGCCTGCTCCTTCTGTGCCCTGAGGATATTGAGCTCTGAATCGGCCTTGTCAAGCTGGTTCTGTGCATCGCCCAACTGCTTCTGGAGGTCACTGAGTGACTTGTTGCGGTTTTCAAGTTCTGCTCTGAGTGCGTCATAGTCACGGTCTTCACCGACAGGAGCTATGAAGGCGTACGGATCAAACCTGGTTCCGTCCCAGTTGGTCTTGAAGATGTTGTATGCCAGACCGACTGTAACGACAGGTGACATGGTCAAGTATCCCTGATTGGTCCTGTAGTTTGACGGATAACCCTCGAAGTCAAAGTCTGCAGTGGCATGGAGTCTCTCGCCAATGCGGAATGTGTTATAAAGGCCGGCGCCGAGAGTGAATTCGCGGTCGAAATTCGTACTTGTAATGCCTTTGTTTCCTTCTGACTCGTTGTCGAACAGGTGCTCGTATCCTCCCTGAATATATACACTGATATTCCAGAAACGTTCGGGATTGTAGTATCCGAAGAACTGAGTCAGATTCCACATGACTGCTGCACTGGCATACCAGCTGCTGTATTCAAGTGTGCCGGGTGCGCCTAGACCGATACCGTAGTTACCGCTTTCCTTCAGCTTATAAGGAAGTGCTGAATGATTGATGTGGTACGGGTTATAGCTGTTCAGGCCTTCCTGAGCCCATGCACGCTGTGCTTCGAAACGGATACCTGTAACGGGCGAGAACCACTTGATCAATGAAAGCTTGGCTGCAGGACTGATGAAATTCTCTTCAATTTCCTTGCCGAACTGTGTGGTGACACCGCCGCTCACACCGATTGAGATGTTGTCAAACCACTTGTTGGTGACAAAGGTTTCAAGTGTAGGACGTTCAGCCTGAGAACTGCCCTGAGCTGTCTGGCCCTGAGCATGGATGCTGCTGGCTGAAAGGATTGCAAATGCTGCAACGAGAAGTGTTTTCTTCATATACATTTTTGAAATTTCGCACAAAGGTAGTGTTTTTATATGATTTTGTGCTCGTGCGGTTATTATTTTTTTAATCAGCGCCTGTATCCGCCCCCTACGCCTCCTCCACGGTATCCGCCTCCGCCGCCCTGGCCGCGCCAGTTGCCGCCACCCTGGCCTCCGCGCCCGCTCTGGCCTCCACGCCCGTTCTGGCCCGGCTGTTCGTCTTCACCCTGTACAAGCTTGCCGTTGAAAATGTTGAGCTTGTAGACAAAGTGAAGCATGAAGTACTGGTTGATGACATCGAACTCGCTGTTGCTGCGGCTTGTTG
>JAZUEH010000026.1:0-3453 GCA_045640065.1 Bacteroidaceae bacterium | reverse complement strand
TAATATGGGACTGCTTGACAGAAACGGATTGAAAAATTTAGGATGCTATCTGCTTTCAGGAGATGAAGAGGATGCCTCACTTGGCCAGGAAGGTTTTCGCATTGTCTGCAGCAACAAGGAGATAAGCGTTTATGGCAATACCGATGTTGCACTGCTCTATGGCGTGTTCAGTCTGAGGCGCATGCTCGAGACCGGGACTCTGCCTGAGGACGATTTCGAGAAGGATGAAGTCCCGGCATTTGCCTATCGTGTGCTCAACCACTGGGATAATCCCAACGGAACAGTGGAACGCGGATTCGCCGGCCAGTCACTGTGGAAGTGGAAGGAACTGCCCGAAACCATCCGTCCCGAGTATGAGGAATATGCCCGCGCCAATGCATCGATAGGAATAAACGGCACCGTGCTGAACAATGTGAATGCCGACCCGTGCATGCTCACACGCGAGTATCTTGACAAGGTCAAGGTCCTGGCCGACATCTTCCGCCCCTACGGACTCAAGGTCTATCTGTCGCTGAACTTTGCAGCACCCAAGCATCTGTCTGACATAGGGACATCGGACCCTCTTGACCCGCGCGTTGCGCAGTGGTGGCAGGACAAGGTGGCTGAAATCTACAGCATAATCCCTGATTTCGGCGGATTCCTGGTCAAGGCCAACAGCGAAGGCCAGTCGGGCCCGCAGGACTACGGACGTACCCATGCCGATGGCGCCAACATGATAGCCGATGCCCTGAAGCCTTACGGCGGCATTGTCATGTGGCGTGCATTCGTCTATGCCGCCACATCGCCCGACCGCGCCAAGCAGGCCGTTGAGGAATTCAAGCCACTGGACGGACAGTTCCGTGACAACGTGATCATACAGATCAAGAACGGACCGGTCGATTTCCAGCCGCGCGAACCGTTCAGCCCGCTTTTCGGCCAGCTTGAAAAGACCAACGTCATGGCCGAGTTCCAGATTACCCAGGAATACATGGGCCACAGCAACCACATGGTCTATCTGCACCCCATGTGGAAGGAGTGTCTTGATGCCGATACCTACCAGTACGGCCAGGGCAGCACCGTTGCCAAGATCACCGAGGGCAAGTTCCCGGGAGCTGACGGCTCCAAGTCAATCGGTGCAATTGCCGGTGTCACCAACATCGGCGACAGCGTGAACTGGTGCGGCCACCATCTGGCACAGGCCAACTGGTACGCTTTCGGACGCATGGCATGGAATCCCGACCTGACATCGGAACAGATCATAGACGAATGGCTCAAGCAGACATTCACATCGGACAAGCACTTTGTGGAGCCGGTAAGCCGGATGATGCTGGCATCGCACGAATCGGCCGTCAAGTATGAAATGCCCATGGGTATTCACCACGCATTTGCCGGTGCAGGCCACTACGGCCCCGGACCTTGGGAGGGTGCAAGCCGTCCCGACTGGTCACCCAAGTACTACCACAAGGCAGCTGCTGACGGTATCGGCTTTGACCGTACCGTTGCAACCGGAACCGGTGCCACAGCCCAGTATCACGAGCCGCTCATGTCACTCTACGAGAACGTCGAGACCTGCCCCGAGAACCTGATTCTGTGGTTCCACCATCTGCCCTGGGACTTCAAGATGAAGGATGGCCATACGCTTTGGGACAAGCTCTGCCTGACATATCAGGAAGGCATCAACGAGGCCCGCAGCTATATGGACGTTTGGAAGTCGGTCGAAAAGTACGTTGACGACTACCGCTTCCAGCAGGTTGCCGTGAAGCTGGAGCGTCAGGCCAAGGACGCCATCTGGTGGCGCGATGCCGAGATAGGCTACTTCCAGACCTTCTCGAACCTGCCTCTGCCAGAGGGCTGCCAGCCGTTCCAGCACCCCATTGACGAGCTCCAGAAGTTCCGTCTGCGCATCTCGAACTACGAGACTCCCGCTTTGGACAAACTCCCCGAGTACACTCTGGAATAAGAGTCCGAAATGATTTTGTTGGAAGAATTCTGTATTTTGGAGAACAATTTTGAGAAACAGCCATTGGAATGAATCAGATAATAGCCAAACTTTTTTCGGGTCAGGGTCTGCCGGTCATGCCGGTCATGACCCATCCGGGAATTGACCTTATTGGCAAGGATGTGCTTGACGCCGTACGTGACGGCCAGGTACATGCCGATGCCATTCTTGCGCTGCGCCGCAAATATCCCGGTGCTGCCGCCAGCACCACCATCATGGACCTGTCCGTTGAAGCCGAAGCCTTCGGCGCGCAGGTAGTCTTCCAGCCGGGCGAAGTCCCGACCGTGACCGGACGCCTGTTGCAGTCGGCCCAGGATGTGGCTGACCTGAAGGTTCCCGGTCTTGATGCGGCCCGTGTCCCGCAGTATCTCAAGGCTATAAGGATTGCATCATCCGCGTTGAAAGGAGAGGTTTCGAAAACGGATTCCTTAACAGAAATGCTTTCCGTTTCAGGTCCTGTAGTGCAGGCTTTGGACTGCCCGCTCTTTGGCGGTTGCATAGGGCCGTTCTCGCTGGCCGGCCGTCTCTATGACATGACCGAACTCATGATGGCCATGTTCATGGAGCCCGATACCGTCCATGCCCTGCTTGAGAAGTGCACAGCCTTCCTTCTGGAATACGTCCGTGCCATCAAGGCCGCAGGAGCGGGTGGGGTAGTCATGGCCGAGCCCGCATCGGGCCTGCTGTCGGGCGAAGACTGCACCGTCTATTCATCGGACTACGTGAAGCGCATTGTCGATGACGTCCAGGATGACAGCTTTGCCGTGATTCTGCACAACTGCGGCAACCAGGGCCAGTGTACCCTGTCCATGGCAGGCACAGGAGCAGCCGCCCTGCATTTCGGCAACGCCATCGACATGGCCGGTGTGCTGGAGCAGGTGCCGCAGGACATTGCGGTAATGGGCAACGTTGATCCTGTGGGCATAATGAAGATGGCCCTCCCGGCCAAGGTCCGTGAAGCTGTCATGGAACTGCGCGCCATAGCTGCCGGTCATCCCAATTTCGTGCTCTCGACCGGCTGCGATGTTCCCCCCGCAACTCCGCAGCACAACATCGAAGCCTTCTTCGCCGCTGCCGCCGGCTCCGCCAACTGACGTATCCCCATTTCTCCGTCCCGTGAGCGAATCGGGGCTATCCACTCACCGCAGTGTTCCAAATGGTTTGCCAGTGCGTGAAACCCGCGGGATTGCTCACCGCGAGGTCCCGCGAGGGAGCGTATTTTTATTCCGTGAGCGAATCGGGGCTATCCACTCACCGCAGTGTCTCAAATGGCTGTCCCGTGCGTGAATCCCGCGGGACTGCTCACCACATTCAGTTTTGGCGGATTACCAAGCGTCGTACCCGGGATATTTTTGGATGGCGGATGCAGGCGTGCAATAATTCTTGGAACGTCCCCATACTATTTCGGGTGAGCCCTTATACCCCTCCACTGATTTTCGGGTAATCCAACAAGGGACTGCCCCATCATTCAGGAG
>JAZUEH010000025.1:0-39327 GCA_045640065.1 Bacteroidaceae bacterium | reverse complement strand
CTTATGTCCGTTTGACTCTTCGCTGTCAGAATCGGTCCAACGTGCCTGTTCCACTTCATCATCGAAATTCAGGCCGCGTACGAACTCCATTTCCTTTTCCCAAGCCGAACTGTCAGAAAGTGAATTGTACAGACTGTCAATCCTGGCTGAGCGAAGACTGTCACCCGGCATCATGACGGATTCCGGAATGTCCTGGGCGTTTGCCATGGCGATCGGCAGGATGGTCAGTAATGCTGCAACCAGATACTTATGTAAAAGACGGGTCATTTCTTGATGAGGTCGAACAACTGCATGAGTCTGTGCAGTTCGTTTTCGTTTTTAAAAGGAATGCTTATGCTGCCTTTGCCTTTGGAATCGTTTTTCATTCTGACTTTTGTTCCAAGACATTCGGAGATGCGTTTCTGGAACGGCTTCAGATCAATTGACGGCACATGTCCATCAGTATCGGACTGTCCGTCCTTGTTGATGAGACGGGCTTTCATTTCCACCATTCTGACCGAATAGCCATACTTTACCAGTTCATGGAAAAGCTGAAGCTGCTTTCCGGAATCTTCAATTGCCAGAAGAGCGCGTGCATGTCCCATTTCTATGGTCCTGTTCTTCAACGCCATCTGGATTTCAGCCGGCAGCTTGAGCAGTCTTACATAATTGGCTACTGTGGCGCGCTTCTTTCCGATGCGTGCTGCAAGCTGTTCCTGGGTCATTCCGTACATCTCAATCAGGTTCTGGCATGCCAGAGCAATCTCCATTGAGTTCAGGTCTTCGCGCTGGACATTTTCAATGAGTGCCATTTCCATGACATTCTCGTCATCGGCGGTACGCACATAAGCCGGAATGGTCTTGAGGCCGGCAAGAAGCGATGCACGGAACCGTCTTTCACCGGCAATTATCTGGTAGTCGTCTTCGTTGACTTTCCTTAGAGTGATTGGCTGGATTATGCCGAGTTCCTTTACTGATTCGGCCAGCTCAGCCAGACTCTCAGGGTCAAACTCACGTCTGGGCTGATCAGGATTGGCATGAATCCGGTCAGTGGGAATTTCACATATTGACGATGATCCCTGTGTCCTGACGAGCCCGTCAGTCGAGATCAGGGCGTCCAGCCCACGGCCAAGGGCCTTTTTCTTAGCTTGGGTCATTTGGTCGAATTTTTAATTAGTATTTCCTGTGCCAGTGCCAGGTAGTTCTTTGCTCCGCGTGATTCTGCATCGTACATGATGGCAGGGAGGCCATAACTGGGGGATTCGCTCAGTTTCACGTTTCTTGCAATGATTGTGTCGAATACCAGTTCCTGGAAATGTTTCTTTACCTCCTCGTAAATGAGGTTGCTGAGTCTGAGTCTGGAATCATACATGGTAAGCAGAAAACCTTCTATGTCAAGTTCAGGATTCAGCTTGGTCTTGATGATCTTGATGGTATTGAGCAGCTTGCTTATCCCTTCCAGGGCGAAATATTCGCACTGGACCGGAATGATTATGGAATCGGCGGCGGTCAGAGCGTTGACGGTGATGATCCCCAACGATGGAGAGCAGTCAATGAGTATGAAATCATATTCCTTCCTGATTTCTTTCAACATGGATTTGAGAACGGTTTCCCGTTTTTCCATGTTCATGAGTTCCAGCTCGGCTCCAACCAGATCAATGTGTGAGGGCAGAACGAAAAGATTGTCAACGCACGATTTCTGAATGGCCTCCTTGGGGTCAATGCCATTGACAAGACATTCGTATACTGTATTTTCCACTTTGTTGATGTCAATGCCAAGGCCCGATGACGCATTCGCCTGAGGATCGGCGTCAATTACAAGCACTTTCTTTTCAAGCGTGGCAAGTGAAGCGGCAAGGTTGATGGTAGTTGTGGTTTTGCCAACACCGCCTTTCTGGTTTGCCAATGCAATGATTTTTCCCATTATGTTTTCGGTTTGTCGTGTAAAGATAGTGCAAAAAAATCCGTTTCAGCTTCAATTAAGCTTATTTAGCGAGTTCCGTGATGATTGCGAAATAAGCCGTAACGGCAGGAATTGCAAGCAGGGCACTGTCAAAACGGTCCAGAATTCCACCGTGTCCCGGAAGAATCTTTCCGGAATCCTTGATTCCCATTTCCCGTTTCATGAGAGATTCCACAAGGTCGCCCCAAGTGCCGAACAGGACCACAACCAGTCCCATCCCGAGCCATACCGGTAACGGGAACATGGAGAACATTGATGGGGCAAAATGTGAAACCAGTCCGGCTACAGCAAGAGTCAGGACTCCTCCACCGATGGAACCTTCCCATGTCTTCTTGGGCGATACCCTTTCAAACAGCTTGTGCCGGCCTATGGTACATCCGGTGCAGTAGGCACCCACGTCATTGGCCCATATGCAGAGAAAAAGCATGAGCGGCAAGGCCGGTGAGTAATCCGTCTGTTTGTCTGCGTTGTGAAAAGCATATCCCAAAGCCATCATGAGAGCCATGGGCAATGCAATGTACAATACGGGCAGGAGAGTATATGCCATGCTGGTGATGGGGCTCTCATGTCTTGCATACAGCTCAAACACGAAGCAGACAATGAGTACGGCCAGAAACAAAGCCCATTTCAATGTTGTGTGGTGTTGGAAAATACCCCAGGATGATGCTGTTGCCACGAAAAACAGGGCAGAAGTGACAATTGTGAGAAGGCGGCTGATCTTGCAGTTCCTGTACCTGATTACCAAAGTCGAGAATTCATTGGCAGCCAGAACTGCAACGAGCAGGAACAGACTGAAATACCATATGCCACCCTTTTGGATGCAGAGAAGCATCAGGGCGGCATAAAACACTGCGGTTATGGTTCTTATAAGAAAGTTCACTTCGATTTTCAGTTTAAAGGTTCAGGTTCGGAGTCGGATGCCGGTTCTGATTCAGCTTCCGGTTCGGGAATGGCCGAAGTCTGTGTGTCGGAACTGCTGTTGTCAAGAATCTCGTCGCTGCGTGAAGCCCACTGGCGCTTGCCGAAAATCTTCTCCACGTCTTCGGCAAAAATCACCTCGCGGTCCATCAGCAGCTGTGCCAGCTGGTGGTGACCTTCCTGATGTTCAAGGAGAAGGGCCTTCGCGCGCTCGTACTGACTGGCGATAAGGGCCTTGACGTCACTGTCTATCAGTTCGGCAGTCTTGTCGCTGTACGGTTTCTGGAACGCATATTCGTCGGTGCTGCTGTAGTAGCACAGGTTGGGAAGACTGTCACTCATGCCCAGATATGCCACCATTCCGTATGACTGCCTTGTCACGCGCTCCAGGTCGTTCATGGCCCCCGATGAGATATGTCCGGTGAACAGTTCCTCGGCCGCGCGTCCGCCAAGAGTGGCGCACATTTCGTCAAGCATCTGTTCTTTGGTGGTAATCTGCCTTTCCTCAGGCAGATACCATGCGGCTCCAAGAGCACGTCCGCGTGGGACTATGGTAACCTTGATCAGGGGATTGGCATATTCAAGGAACCAGGACAGTGTGGCATGTCCGGCTTCATGAAGGGCGATGGTCTGTTTTTCCTGAACGGTAAGGACCTTGGTCTTCTTTTCCAGACCGCCTACTATGCGGTCAACGGCTGCAAGGAAATCTTCCTTGCCGACTTTCTTCTTGTTATGACGTGCGGCTATGAGTGCGGCTTCGTTGCAGACGTTCGCAATGTCAGCTCCGGAGAAACCCGGGGTCTGGCGCGCCAGCAGGTCCTGATCTACATCGCTGTCCAGCTTGATGCGTTTAAGATGCACACTGAACACTTCCTTGCGTTCATTGAGATCGGGAAGGTCAAGATGGATCTGACGGTCAAAACGTCCGGCTCGCAGAAGGGCCTTGTCAAGAATATCCACGCGGTTGGTGGCTGCCAGAATAATCACACCGCTGTTGGTTCCGAATCCGTCCATTTCGGTGAGCAGCTGGTTCAGGGTGTTTTCCCTTTCGTCATTGCCGCCCATGGCCGGGTTCTTGCCTCGGGCACGTCCTACAGCATCAATTTCGTCAATGAATATGATGCATGGCGATTTCTCCTTGGCCTGATGGAAAAGGTCACGGACGCGCGATGCGCCTACACCTACAAACATTTCTACAAAGTCCGATCCTGACAGCGAGAGGAACGGTACATCGGCCTCACCGGCAACGGCTTTTGCCAGCAGGGTCTTGCCTGTTCCCGGAGGACCTACAAGCAGGGCTCCTTTGGGAATCTTTCCACCGAGATCAGTGTATTTCTTGGGGTTCTTCAGGAACTCCACAATCTCTTCGACTTCGGCTTTGGCTTCGGCCTGTCCTGCCACGTCCTTGAAAGTGACACGATCAGCGCGTCCCTTCTCATAGACTCTTGCCTTGGATTTGCCGACCGAGAAGACTCCGCCTCCACCGGGGCCACCGCCTCCACCGGACATTTTCCTGGACAGGAAAATCCAAAGTCCGATGAGCAGTATGAACGGGAACAGATTGATGAATATCTCCATTCCTGTCCTGGACTTCTTGCGGTACTCTATGCTGCCGGTGAACGTGCCTTCCTGGGTCTTTGTGTCAATGTACTCCTGCAGGTTATCCATAGAGCCGACTCCCACCTGAAGCATGGGGCGGGACAGTGGCGACAGCGTGTTGGCCCTGTCTCCGAAAATGTATTTTGCCGAATCGGGGTAAATGTACATTTCCATGGAACTCATGTTGGAATATACGACCAGGTCACTTATGTATCCGTGGTCCATGTAGTCCTTGAACTCCGTGTATGTGGCCTTACCGCTCAGCTCGCTGCCGTCATCCTTCAGCATAAGGTAACCGAAAGCGATGAAGAGTGCTATGTAGAACCACGTCTGAATCCTTGATCCGGACTTTGGCTTATTCTTGTTCTGTTTGCTGTTATCTGCCATTTTATTTGCCTGTCAGTTATGTCGTGTCTTTTTGTCAGTCAATATCAGGTATGTTTTCCAGTCTGGCATCGGCCCAGAGATGTTCCAGGTCATAGTAACTGCGCTCCTCCGGCAGGAAGATATGAACCATTACATCTCCGTAATCCATTGCTATCCAATGGGCAAAATTACGTCCGGCCACAAAGTCGGGCTTGCGGCTTTCCTTTATGCGTACAGTCTCGCTTATGGAATCTTCAATTGCCAGAGTCTGGTTTGGGGTTCCTGCCTGACAGATGACAAAATATTTGCAGACGGTTTCCTCAATTCCGGAAAGATCCACAACGGTTATTCCCTGGCCTTTCCTTTCCTGGATACCTTCAATGATACTGTTTACAATGCTTTCTCTTTTGATTTTCTTTGCCATTTCCTATAGTATGGTTGCTGTTGGTGGAAGTATTTGCACGACAATGTGCAAAAAACGGACCAGACGCTAATCACCACGTTGCGCAAAAGTAGGAAAAAGTTTGGAAAAGGCATAAAATAAAAGATGTCTCCGTCTATTGGAGACATCCTTTCAGCTGGGCTACCCGGACTCGAACCAGGAAAGGCAGGACCAGAATCTGCAGTGTTACCATTACACCATAGCCCAAAGCTCTATGCCTTCGTTTCCGAAAGGCGGTGCAAATATACGGCTATTTTTTAATGTGGCAACAATCAGACGGAATTTTTTTTATTCTTCTACGGGAAGTTCGCGAATCTGTTTCAAGAGACCGGCGGCCTGTTCCTTGAGTGCCTCAACACGCAGTCTTATGGAATCGACAAAACCGTTGCTTCCCTTTGCGCTGACCATGGCCAGATTGTTCTCATAGGTCTGAATCTCTGCTTTCAGGGTCTCATACTGACGCTGGAGTTTTTCACGTTGAGTCAGGTTCTCGCTTGAACGCTGTGACTGCTGGCGTTGTCCAACCTGACGGCGACGGTCAGAAGGCTTTACGGCTGCGGGAAGGTTCTCAAGAATCATTCTGTATTCGACGGCAATCTTTTCCTTTGCCTTGAATGGAACGAATCCTATGGTCTGCCACTGGGCAAGCAGTGACTGAGCTTCGCGGATATCTTCATCTGACATGTTCTGGACATCAAAGGCCTTGAGCTTTTCAAGTATTTCCTTCTTTGCACTCAGATTCTGGTTTTCTTCATGTCGCTTGGCCGATGTGTTTTTGTCACGTGCCTCATAGAAATGATCGCAGGCCGTTATGAAACGTTTCCAGATGCTGGCTGTGAACTTCTTCTGAACAGGACCTATCTCGCGCCATTCCTTCTGGAGCTGGCTGATCTTGTCGCCTGTCTCCTTCCAATCGGTGCTGTCCATCAGGGCCTCAGCCTGTTCGCAAAGTGCTGTCTTGCGGGCCAGATTGTCTGACATCCCGTCCTTCGCCTGCTTGAAGAATTCTCCCTTCTTGCTGAAGAAGGTGTCGCAAGCTGCGCGGAAACGCTCGAATATCTTCTGGTTCTGCTTGGCTGGAGCAAAGCCTATTTCCTTCCATTTTGCCTGCAGGGCAAGTATCTCCTGGGTCTTGTCATTCCAACTCTGGAATGTCTTGAGACTGTCAAAATCAACACCTTCAATGAGCTCGCAGATTACGGTCTTCTGATCCAGATGCTCCTGTTCGTTCTTCTTGATTTCCTCAAAATGCTGCTGATGGCGGCGGTTTACAATAGTGGAAGCGGTCTTGAACCTGTTCCAGATTTCTTCACGGGACTCCTTGGTGACGGGACCTGTCTCACGGAACTTCTGGTGAAGCTGCTGCAGAGAGCGGAATGCTGAAATCACATCGTCCTCCTGGGCAAGTTTTTCAGCCTCTTCACAGAGTGCAATCTTTGCCTCCATGTTCTTTTTGAAGTCATATTCGCGGAACTCGTTGTTCAGTTTCTGAATGTCATAATACTGCTCAACAAGCTGCTGGTATGATTTCCAGAGGTCGTTTGCCGCTGTCTGGGGAACTTCCTTTATCTCCTTCCACTGGTCAGTAAGTGCCTTGAATTCCGAATATGGGACATCCTGCGTGTTAGCTTTTTCAACCAGTTCCCTAAGCTGTTCGAGAAGTGCCTGCTTCTTGGTCAGATTCTCCTGTTGGAATGCTTCCAATGCCTCCTGTGCCGCAGCTTTCTGCTCCTTGATTATGTTCATGAGCTTGCGATACTGCTCTTCAAGCGGGTCAAGCTCGGGCTTGAAGTCCTGCTCTGTTCCTCCACCTTCAACAAAAGCTGCAATCTGTGCCTCCAGGGCAACTTTCTGCAGTCTGTAGAAGGTTTGCTTCAGAGACTCAAGTTCCGGCCTTTTGGCCAGAGAAATGTCTGATGCCATTTCCTTAAGGCGGTCAATCACTTCTTCGCGGGTGGAAACGGTCTTAGGTGCTGACTGAACATCGGATTTGGGTTCCTGGATGTTCTCTTGGTTCAATTCCTCATTCATTTTTTTAGGAACGGTTACTGGTTAAAACAATGCAAAGAAAGCAAAATAAAACTATTCTTTGTAGAAAAAGCATCTTTTTTTATCGGCTTAGCCCATTGTGCTGACTACCAGCATGTAAATTACCATACCGAGCAGGTCGTTGGTGATCTGGACAAAGGGACCGGTGGCAATTGCCGGGTCAATGTGGATCTTCTCGAAAATCAGCGGCAGAAGAGTGCCCCAAAGCGTACCTATCAGAATAAGGGCAAACATGCTGACCGGAACGGCGTATGTGACCGGTGATGCCCAACCGAACTTGAACATATTGTATCCAAGTACAAGGAGCGACAGCACTATGGCATTGATGAGAGCCACAGCGCTTTCCTTGAAGACCTGACGCCATATGTTGGATGTGGTGAGCGAGCCGTTGGCAAGACCCTGAACGACTATGGCCGATGACTGGGTGCCTACGTTACCGCCTGTGCCGCCTATGAGCGGAATGAACAGCAGCAGTTCGGTACATTTCGTGAAGGTGTTCTCGAAGTTGCCGAGCAGCATTGAGTTCAGGATGCCTCCCAGCATTCCGATCAGAAGCCATGGAATGCGGGCCCATGTCTGGCGGAACACGCTGTCATCGGCCTCGACATCACCGGTGATACCTGATGCCATCTGGTAGTCATGCTCCTGCTGCTCACGGAGTTCGTCGATGACATCATCGACCGTAATCTGACCCTGAAGCCTTCCTATGCTGTCAACGACCGGAACTGCCACAAGGTTGTACTTTTCAATGAGCTGGACCACGTCATCAATTGGAGTATCGACCCTTGTGCTTATCAGGTCCTCGTCCATGACGTATTTCACTTTGGAGACCGATGGGTTGGTGATCATCTTCTTGAGCGGGAACACGCCCTTGAGACGCCCGTCATTGTCAACCACATAGACGTTGTGTATGTCATCGAGATCTTCGGCCTGCTTGCGCATTTCCTGAAGACATTCAGGCATACTCATGTTCTCGTTCACGACAACCATTTCAGTACCCATGAGTCCACCGGCGGTGTCCTCATCGTACTGCATCAGATCAACAATGTCACTTGCCTGTTCAATGTCTCCGATATGTGAGAGCACTTCCTCCTGCTTGTCCTCGTCAAGTTCCTGGATGATGTCGACGGCATCGTCAGTGTCCATGTTGTCAATGAACTTGCTGGCAATGACCTCACTGGGCAGTTCATCAAGCAGTTCACGGCGGCTGTCCTCGTCCATTTCGACCAGAACGTCGGCGGCCGTCTCGTTGTCAAGCATGCGATAGACGAAACGTGCGTCATCAACGTCAAGTTCGTCACACAGTTCTGCTATGTCGGCAGGGTGCATGTCCTCGAGGATAGCACTCAAGGCTTGTGAGTCCTGCTTTTCAATAAGTTCCAGAATGTTGTCAAGATATTCCTTCTCCATAACACGATTCTGTTTTTTGCCCCCTGAACTGCAGGGGACATGTTCTTGAAATCCTGAAAATCTATTCTCGCGTGCGCGTTCCTTCTATAAGGTTGGTCAGCTGGATGAATTCATCAACTGACAACTGCTCGGGGCGCTTGTCCAGATACGGGCAGTCCGCCGGGAGAGGCGAGTCGGGGGCATAGATCTGACGCAGTGAATTGCGCAACATCTTGCGCCGCATTCCAAAGGTGCACTTGACCACTTTTTTGAAAAGGGCTTCGTTGCAGCCAAGTGAGGTGCGGTTGTTGCGTGTAAGGCGTATGACTGCGCTCTTGACTTTTGGAGGCGGGTCAAAGACGTTTTCGTGAACAGTGAAAAGGTATTCGGTATCATACCAGGCCTGGAGGAAAACACTCAGTATTCCGTATTCCTTTGTACCGGGAGCACCGCATATGCGTTGTCCCACTTCGCGCTGTACCATTCCGGTGCAGCAGGGTATGAGTTCCATATTGTCCAGCATCTTGTAGAAAATCTGGCTGGATATGTTGTACGGGTAGTTACCGGTAAGAACAAACTGACCACCGTCAAACAGCGTCTTCAGGTCAAGTTTCAGGAAATCACCTTCAATTACATGGACTTCCGGCATGTTCTCATGCAGGTAAGCCACTGACTCGGAGTCGATCTCTATGACCTTGAGCTGGCGTTGGCGTTCTTTGAGGAATTGTGTCAGGACCCCTGTTCCAGGTCCTATTTCAAGGATTGGAAGATCGGGACGACAATCAACTGTGGCGGCAATTGCCTGCGCAATGCCCATGTCCCGAAGGAAGTGCTGGCCTAGGGCCTTTTTGGGTTTTACAGTCCGCATTGTCATCCATACAGTTGTTGATCTTTCCGTTTATCGGCAGCAAAGGTATGGATTTTGACAATATGATGGTCATTTGACCACCTCAAAAATTCCGACAGCTGTTTGTCGGTATCACTTGTCCGCTATTGATACTGACGTATGCGCACGTCAATGCCGCTGTCTTCAAGCAGACCGGTAACCAGATTCATGTCGGTGTTGCCGTAATGGTATGGAAACAGTACTTTGGGGCCGATGGTCACAGCTGCTGACTTCAACTGTTCCGGTGTCATGGTATATGGCTGATTGCATGGAAGGAATGCCACGTCAATGTCCAGAGCTGACAGGTCGGCAAGTTCCGGAATGTCTTCGGTGTCACCGGCAACGTATACTGTGAATCCGTCTATGCTTATAAGGTAGCCGTTGTCGCGTCCTTTCGGATGGAAGTTCTCCCTGCCTTGGGTGCTGTTGTATGCGGGGACTGCTTTGATTGCAATACTTCCGTCAAATGTGCGGGTATCGCCTGGAACCATGGTCTCGCTCTTGCCCAACTGCTTCTGGCTGCTTGGGTTGGCGATAACCAGAGTCCCGTCTTTTGACAGCAGATTGATGGCATCGGCATCCAGATGGTCACCGTGTTCGTGTGTTATCAGTATGACATCGGCCTTAGGGAGAACTGAATAGTCGGTTGCAGGCTGTGCACCACGCCCCACAGGGTCAACGTACAGCCATTTCCCGTCAATGTTCATGCGAATGCTGCCGTGCTTGATGCAGTACATACGGACGCTTTTTCCGCTTGTGGTCATGAATGCATCGGCTTCATCCTGTGTTACTGCTTTGCCGGCTTCGGTCCAGCCGGTTATTCCGGTATTGAGTTCAATGACCTGATAGCCGGCCCTGACAAGCTGTTCTGCGGCTGTCTTGCTGCGGTTTCCTGTGCGGCAATAGATAGCCGCCTTCATGTCCTTGGGTAGGATTCCGGCAATGTTGTCCATGAACCCATCGGCTCTGACATCTGCGTTGATTGCTCCAGCAATGTGTCCTTCGGCATATTCCTGGGGAGTCCGTACATCAAGCAGTAATACTCGCGGCTCCTGAATCGCCTGTTCGAACTCATCAGCTCCAACGCTGTCCATACCGCTGTTCTGGGCCTTGCATCCGTTCATTCCGCAGACGGCTCCCAATGCCATTGCTGCCATAGCTTCACAAAGTCGTTTCATATCTGTCAACTGTCAGTAAATTTATTTCAGTGAATCCATATACAGAGAGAGCAGTTGCTGAGCTGCTGTGAATGATGTCTGCTGTCCTCCAAGCACATTCCTTTCTGCCTGTTCAAGACGGGCTGCTATCTCGGGGTTGTTGTAGAAACTGTTTTTCAGTGATTCGTTGATGGACTCGTACATCCAGTACTTGGCCTGCTCGTTGCGGCGGAATTGGAAATATCCGTTCTTCTTGACAAAGTCAATGTACGCCCAGATCATATCCCATACTTCCTTGATTTTGAGGCCGTAGAAGCCGGAGTAAGTCACTACCTGCGGAGTCCAGCCGCTGTCGGGGGCGGGGAACAGGTGCAGGGCATTCCGGAAGCTCTGAGCTGCAAGCTCGGCCTTGGGGATATTGTCGCCATCAGCCTTGTTGATGGCAATTCCGTCGGCCATTTCCATGATTCCGCGCTTGATTCCCTGCAGTTCGTCGCCGGTGCCGGCAAGCTGGATGAGCAGGAAGAAATCGACCATGGAATGGACGGCTGTCTCGCTCTGGCCTACGCCTACGGTTTCGACGAATATCTTGTCAAAGCCGGCAGCCTCGCAAAGGACTATGGTTTCACGGGTCTTCCGTGCAACGCCTCCCAGACTTCCGGCAGACGGGCTGGGGCGGATAAAGGCATCGGGATGGACCGAAAGCTTCTCCATTCGTGTCTTGTCGCCCAGAATGCTGCCTTTGGTACGTTCCGAACTCGGGTCGATGGCAAGTACTGCCAACCGGCCACCGTCTTTCAGTACGTGCAGACCGAATTCGTCAATTGACGTGCTCTTTCCAGCTCCTGGAACACCGCTTATTCCTATGCGGACGGAATTGCCCGAATATGGAAGGCATTTCTCAATGACTTCCTGTGCTATGGCCTGATGTTCGGGACGCAGACTCTCAACCAGCGTGACGGCACGGCTCAGGACCGTGATGTCACCCTTGACAATGCCTTCAACGTACTGCCCTGGCGTGAGCAGTGCCTGACGACGTGGCCGGTTAGCCTTGAAATAGGGGTTTACGCTGTCCGGCTGTACAACTCCGCTGTTGACTGTCAGACCTTTATACTCTTCACTGTTTTCGGGATGTTCCATTGCGATGAATTATTTTAAGTGCCACCCATGCTATGAATCCGCAGAGCAGATAGATCATGGTCTGGCAGAAATGCAGGACGAATGACATTGGCTGGGCATCGGACTCCGGTACGCCGTAAATGCCAAGCATCTTGACTATTGCAAGGTTCCAGGGACCGGCCCCGTTCGGGGTGGGCACGAGGACGGCAATGCTGCTGGCGGCAAAGCAGGCCAGTCCGGCAACAGGGCCGACGGCTGCAGTGGTAGGCAGGCAGTAGAATGCCAGATAGAGTTCAAAATAGTAGCAGATCCAGATTCCGAACGAATATATAAGGAACAGAGGCAGGCGTCTGATCTGTTTAAGTGAAAGGAAACCTTCCCAAAAACCCATGATGAAACCTCTTATCTTGTCCCAAAGACGGAATTTGGCACACAGCCACCAGACGACGGCGCAGCAGACCAGTATTCCGATAGTCCAGTACCAGAATGACGGGTTTGCGTAGAACGGTACCGGTTCTGTGAGTTCGGCTACTGCCATATCGGTATCGGGTGTGAGAAGCAGTTGGAACTGGCCCAGCTGCGACAGTATGCTGCCCAGAACAATGAGTCCCAGCAGCACGGCGTCAACGCAACGTTCGGCGACCAGTGTGCCGAGTCCTTTTGAGAATGGCACGCGGGCGTTCTGCTCGAGCATGCTGCAGCGGCAGATTTCGCCTACTCTTGGTATGATGATATTGGCGGCGTATCCGGTGAAGACGGTCAGGATGGTGTCCTTCTTGGGTACGTCATACCCTATGGGCTCAAGCAGCAGATTCCACCTGAGACCGCGGAACAGAGGTCCAAGCGCACTGAATGACAGTGCTGCAGCCAGCCAGAGCCAGTTGATGCGTTTCATATCGGACCAGAACAATGTGAAATCGTAGTTCCGGTACGTGAAATACAGCACTACCGCCGATATGAGTAACGGCAGTGCTATTTTCAGTGCAGTTGAAACACTCTTTTTCATATTGTACCCAAAGTACAATATTAGAAAAGATAGAACAGACTTATGCTTACGGCCTTGCTCATATCGTGAAGTGAACCTGGCTCAAGACCACAATTGAAGCCAAAATCCCTGCTCGTCTCTTTTCCGATGCACGGATTCATGTCTTCGTCAAATGTGGCATCCCAGGTCACGTCATAACAAAGGCTCATGAAATCGAAAGTCAGATCGAATCCCCAGTGGTCATTGATTGAGAAATCAAGTCCGGGCTCGATGAAAAGTTCCATAGTGTTCTCTCTGTTATATTGATCATATGCCAGTTCTTTATAGTGACAGAACTCAACGCCAGCATCAACGTACCATGACAGCCTGTCCGTAAGTCCAAAATAGCGTCGGCCGTAAACGAATCCGCCTACGTTAGTGCAATCCTCTTCTCCCAACTCAAGTTCCAGACCGGCCCCCATTTCCCAGTCTTCACCGAGACTGAAACCGAAAGAAGGATTCAGTATCAGGGAATATTCCGATTCGGAACTCTCCTCTATGTACTTTCCGTTTTCATATGGAGCAAAACTTGTTTTGTGGGTGTTCAGTCCGATTTCACCGCCTACAAAAAAACCTGTTTGGGAATTTGCCAGTACTGAAAAACCTAACACGGCTACTACAGTTAAGATTGCTTTTTTCATTTGTTTAGTTGTTTGTATTGGTTATTGATTGAAAGAGACAAGAATACGGAACACTTTTCCAGGTGCGGCAACCCATTTTTGCATTGCTTCCAGGGCATTTTCAGGTGTAACCATGGCCGATACAAGCTCATCCTTGGGACAGGTACCGCGTAGCAGATAGCGTATCACTGCTTCGAAGTCGCCCGACATGGCATTGCGGGAACCGAATATGTGAAGTTCCTTCTTTACGAAAAGCGATGTGGTCAGCGTGACATCGTTCTTTGAATATCCTATGCAGACCACACGGCCTGAGAAAGCCACTTCATTGATGGCGGCCTGATAAGTCGGGATGCTTCCTACGGCTTCGACAACCACTGTAGGTCCCATTCCTGAAGTCAGTTCCATGAGTCTCTCATGAAGGTTCTCCCTGCCGGAATTGATTGTGTGGGCAGCTCCAAGCCTGAGGGCCAGAGCCAGTTTCTCATCGTCAAGATCGACGGCAATCACCGTTGCTCCACGAAGTGAGGCACGGACTATGGCTCCTACGCCAATCATGCCGCAGCCGAATACCAGTACGGTATCGCTGTCAGTCACCTGCGCTCTGGAAACGGCGTGGAAACCGACGCTCATGGGCTCGACGAGTGCGCAGTCACGTGGACTGAGGCCTTGGGCCGGAATTATCTTTTCCCATGGAAGAACCATATAGTCGCGCATTGCACCGTCGCGCTGTACGCCCAGAGTCTCGTTGAATTCACAGGCGTTGGTGTGGCCGGAACGGCATGCTGCGCAATGTCCGCAGTTGGTATAGGGATTGACGGTCACTACCATTCCCGGTTTGAGGAATTCGGGAACTCCTGCTCCTGTATCTTCAATTGTCGCTCCAATCTCATGTCCGGGAATCACGGCCTCCTTGGCCATGAGATTACGTCCAAGAAAAGTGTTCAGATCCGATCCGCAGAAACCCACGTAATTGATCTTGAGCAGCACCTGTCCTTCAAGTGCCGCGGGTTTCGGGGCCTCTTCAACCGTAATGGCCCCGGGAGACGGTATTCTTACAAGTCTCATTCTGACATGTTTTTAATATAAGGTAAATCCAATTCGGTTTCAATCCCATAGAAACGGGCCGCGTTCTCTCCCAGAAACAGTTCCTTGTCTCGCTGGGTCATGACATCGGACTTCAGAATGAAATCAAATGACATGCGGTATGTTATGGCAGTAATGGTGCGCGGATAGTCCGAGCCCCACATGAGCTTGTCCATGCCTACAAGGTCCGATGCCTCCAGAATGGCCTTCACGGCTCCTCTGAACGGGTAGAATTCGTCATTGAACAGCCATGTTATGCCGCCTGATTCAATCATTACGTTACGGTGTCTTGCCAGTCTGATCTGTTCTTTCCAGTCGGGGCGTGTGACCATTCCGAAATGTCCCACGGCAATCTTCAGATTCGGGCATTCCTGAATGACCTCCTCCATTTCGGGAACCTGGACAACCCCGTCTTCGAGCGTGATGGAGAGTATGGCCCCCTTGTCCTCAAGAAGGTGGAATACAGACATCATTTCTGGGCAGGTCAGGGAGATGCGTCCTCCATCGGGAGTGCCAAGACGATGCCCTGGTATTGCAATGGCCCTGAATCCTCTGTCCAGAAGGCTGCGTACCTGCTCTGCGTATCCCGGATTGCGGTATTCGGCCATACCGCAGCATAGAAAACGGTCAGGATAAGCATTCTGTACCTGTTCCAGATAATCATTCTGCAGCCCGTCAATGAATTCCTGAACTATAACTGCTGCAGTCACCTGGGCGTAATCCATGTTTGACAGGAATATCTCGGCGGTATTGCGGCCGTCGATGATGAACGGCGGAACCATCTGCCTCACTTCACCCATGAAAAGGGAACGTCCGTTTTCAAGAGTCCTGATGGGCTTGCCGTCAACTACGGTGTCCTGCCGTAGCCACAGGTGGGAATGCGCGTCGATTATCTTCATGAATTGCACCAGCTTACACGTTTCTGACTGCCTATTATCTCCTGGACCTCAAATACCAGATCCCAGTCGATGGGTTCCTCGGCAACTCTGATGTTTCTCAGAACATTGTCAGGGTTGGCCGATGAGAACAGGGTCGTGGCAATACGGGGATTGCTGAGCGAATACTGCACAGCCAGTTTCTCGATATTCGTACCGTGGGCCTTGCAGTGGGCTGCGGCCTTGGCGCAGGCCTCAACCAGCGGCGCGGGAGCCGGATGCCAGGCAGGCACTCCGCGTTCCGAGAGAAGTCCCATTGACAGAGGTGATGCGTTGATGACTCCGATTCCCTTCTGTTCGAAATATCCCAGATAGTCGTTCAGTTTGTCATCGTTCAGCGTGAAATGACAGAAGTTCAGGATACTTTCAACTGTTCCTGCGGGAGCATGGTCAACCACCCATTTCAGGTTTTCCAGCTGAAGGTCAGTAATGCCGACATGGCTCACGATTCCCTTGTCGCGAAGTTCGACAAGAGCGGGAAGCGTTTCGTCGACTACTTTCTGCAGACCACCAGGAAGAGCCGCCTGGAATTCAATGTCATGAACGTTGATCAGGTCAATGTGGTCGATGTTCAGACGCTCCATGCTCTCATAAACGCTATCCGTGGCACGCTTGGCGCTGTAGTCCCAGGTATTCACACCGTCCTTGCCGTATCGGCCTACTTTTGTGGAGAGATAGTATCTGTCACGTGGAATGTCCTTCAGCGCCTTTCCCAGTACGGTTTCGGCTTTGTAATGTCCGTAGTACGGTGATACGTCAATGAAATTCAGTCCGTTTTCAACGGCTGTGAACACAGCTCGGACAGCCCTGCTTTCATCAATGTCGTGGAATACGCCACCCAGTGAGGATGCACCGAATGCAAGGTTGGCAACCTTCATCCCTGTCTTTCCGATTTCATTCGTTTTCAGACCCATAAGCTGTTATTGTTTAGTAAAGTGTTTAAGTATGTGATCCCGGCATTCTTCCATGAGCCATTTCGGGGTCGATGTGGCGCCGCAGATACCAACGCTCTCCACTCCCTCGAACATGGTGAAATCTATGTCGTCCCTGCTCTCTATATGGTATGACCGCGGATTTACGTCAAGGCATTCGCTGAACAGGACCTTGCCGTTCGAACTCTTGCGGCCCGATACGAACAGAACCATGTCATACTGGCTGGCGAAGTCCCTGATATGGCAGCTGCGGTGTGAAACTTGTCCGCACACTGTATTGGCGGTTACAAGCCTGCATCCGGGCTGCAGACGTTTTTCTATGAGTGTGGCAAGTTCTTTGTAACTGTCGGCCGATTTGGTTGTCTGTGAATACAGGAACACGTCTTTTGAGAAGTCAATCAAACCGATTTCGTCAACGTGTTCTATGACGAGCGCGTTACCATCAGTCTGTCCTACAAGACCGAGTACTTCGGCATGTCCCTTCTGCCCGAAAATGACTATCTGCTGTCTGGAAGCATCCATAGCCCTGTATTGGGCCAGAATGCGCTGCTGGAGTTTCAGCACTACGGGACAGGTCGCATCAATGAGGAAGATTCCACGTTTTTTTGCAATGGAATAGGTTGTAGGAGGCTCGCCATGGGCACGCAGCAACACTTTGGAGCCGGGAGGCAGACTGTCAAACTGATTGTGGTCAATTGTGCGCAGCCCAAGCTCTGACAACCGCCGGCATTCGATCCCGTTATGGACAATATCGCCCAGACAGTACAAAGTGCCGCCGTCTTTAAGTTCCTCTTCGGCCTTGCCTATTGCTGACAGTACACCGAAACAGAAACCCGAATCATTGTCAATGCCTACTTTCATCGGAATATGCGGATGTGATTATTCTGCAGTGGCTTTCAGAAAATGCCCCATCAGCCATTCGTCCTGCTCGCTCATGCTCATGTCGCTGTTGTCCAGCACAATGGCATCGTCGGCTTGGCGCAAGGGAGACACTTCGCGGTGCGAATCTATCCAGTCGCGCTGGCGAACATTTTCCAGGACCTCGTCAAAAACGGGATTCTCACCTTTCTGGACCATCTCATCAAACCGGCGCTGTGCCCTTACGTCGTCACGTGCAGTTACGAATATCTTAAGCTCAGCATCGGGAAAAACGGTAGTGCCGATATCGCGGCCGTCCATTACCACTGCACCGGCCTTGCCCATGATTCTCTGCTGTGCGACCATTGCCTCGCGTACAAATGGCAGGGCTGATATGGGACTGACATTCTGTGACACCTCCATACCTCGGATTTCGCGTTCCACATCCTGACCGTCAAGCAGAGTGTGTTGCATGCCCTCGTTGTCGTACATGAATCCAATCGTAACCTGGGGTAGTTTCTGCTCAAGTTCGTCGGCGTTTATCTTGCCTTCTGCTATAAGTCCGTTCCTGAGCGCAAAAAGGGTAACTGCCCTGTACATGGCTCCAGTGTCAATATATGTGTATCCGGTCTTTTGTGCAAGCGCCTTGGCCATGGTGCTTTTTCCGCATGATGAATGACCGTCAATGGCTATGATGATCTTTTTCATATTCTGAATGAGAAATTCATTAATAATGATAATGTCGATACTTGGTATCGGCCCATTGCCAGATCGAAGCTGAAGCGGCTCAGCCTGGCTCCGGTACCTATTGAAAAGCCTGTGAACGAACGGTTGTTGGGACCTGACAGTTCGGCACGGGTCCGAAGATTGCAACCTGCAGCAATGTAGAACGATTCGCCGAGAAGAAGTTCAGCACCGAATGCCGTATGGCGTTTCAGCAATTCGCCGAATCCTGCCCGACTGTCATCGACAAACAGGAAATCATCCTTGTTCCAATGCGTCAGCTGGTCCATTGACAGTGTAAACCGCATGGGGGCATGCTCCATTTTCCAGCTTACTCCGGCACAAAGATTGAACGGCAGTTTCTGGAATTCATTCTCGAATGCCTTGACCTGACCTCCCAGATTGCGGGCTGCAAGTCCCATGCTGAGACCCTTTGTTTCATCAGTATAGAGAAGTCCCAGATCAACACCGACTGAAACCTGTGTCATCTGGTAGTAGTGCGAGCATATCACATTGCCGGTAACGCCACCGTCAAGATGGTCTGTAAAACCGTACGAGCAACTTACGCCTGCTGCCATGTCTTTCGATGAGAACGTTCCGGTTTGTGTGGCGTCAGGCATGGTCAATGGGGAACTGCCGTAATCCACATATCGGGCGCAGAAACCGTAACGGGCACGTTTTCCAAGGCTGTTGCAGTATTGGGCACCGGCGACAACGGTTCCTGCCAGCCAACTCATGCCTCCGAATCCGATGACTGACGTGTCTGCCTTGGAAAGCAGTGCCGGATTCTGGATGAACTGTGCCGGATCATGTGCCTGCACCGAGATTGCATTTCCTCCCAGTGCCGCTCCGCGTGCCGATGCCGGCAATTCCAGAAAAGCCATGGAACTTCCGGTGCTCTGGGCCTGCACTTCCGTCGCAGCTGACAGGGCGGACAGCAATATTGCGAATAATATGTTAAAACGTGTCTTCATTATTAAAAGGTGTACAAATGTAATGGTTTTCTGCCGTCAAATCCTTAATATGGAGAAATCATGTACTAAAAAATCACAAATTCACACCTTTGTGGAGCATTGAAAGAAAAAAGTGTTACTTTTGCCTCGTACGATATTGTCGGAAAAACAAAAAACATATCATATGGAAATCAAAAAGTCTCCAAGCGCCGATCTTGAAAGAGGAAAGTCAACCTCTCTTCTTATGGGATTCGTGCTCGCTTTTGCTGTAATGTTCGTAGCATTGGAATGGACTCAGAGAGAAAAGGAGGACAATTCTGAAATCTACGCAGTAAGGGATGTTACTCTTGATGAGGAAATCATTCCTATCACCCTTCCTGAAAAGAAGACAGTTCCGCCACCACCAGCATCGGTGACAAAGGCAGAAATCATTGAAATCGTTCAGGATGATGCTGAAATCGAGGAAGACGTTCTGGCATCAGTCGATGACCAGGTGGAATTCATTGACGTGTCCGCTCTTGACGAAGTTGTCATTGAGGAGGAACCTGAAATTGATGATACGCCGTTCATGGTCGTTGAGGACATGCCTGAGTTCCCGGGTGGTACCGCCGCTCTTCTGGAATATCTCAAGAAGAACATCAAGTATCCGGCAATCTGCCGCGAGAACAACATCCAGGGTCGTGTTCTGGTAAGCTTCATTGTTAATAAGGACGGTTCAATCGTTGACGCAGAGGTCGTGAAGAACGTCAATCCGTCACTTGATAAGGAAGCTCTCCGCGTTATCTCAGGCATGCCTAAGTGGAAACCAGGTTCACAGCGTGGAAAACCCGTACGTGTAAAGTATACGGTGCCTGTCAACTTCAGACTTAACTGATAAATCAAGGGGCCTTCAGACAAGGTCCCTTTTTTTTGAATATAAATCTCAGTATGAGAACTGTCAGGGATTTATCGGACATATTCGAGCGCTATCTGCATGGACTGGACTATTCACGCCAGCCCATGAATCTTTATGCTCCAATCGAGTACGTGTTGTCTCTTTCAGGCAAGAGAATGAGACCTGTTCTCATGATGCTTGCCCATGATGTCTTTTCGCCGGATTCAAGTCTTGACGCAGTGTTGCCGGTTGCTGCCGGAATGGAGATATTCCACAACTTCACTCTGCTGCACGATGATCTCATGGATAAGGCGACCATGCGTAGGGGAAATCCGACGGTCCACAGTAAATGGAATGACAATACGGCGATCCTTTCGGGCGATGAAATGCTTGTTCTGGCTTACTCCCAGCTTCTTGAAACCTGCAGCGCATCCAAACCGGAGATACTTGGACTGGCAACCCGCTGCTTTACTGAGATAATGGAGGGCCAGCAGTATGATATGGATTTCGAGAGCAGGGATGATGTCACGCAGGAAGAGTACATTGAAATGATCCGCCTCAAGACATCGGTTCTTCCTGCCACTGTGTTGCAGATGGGTGCTGTTATTGGAGGTGCCGGGAAGGCGGATGCTTCGCTTCTTTATGGGTTTGGTGAAAAGATAGGACTGGCTTTCCAGCTTCAGGATGATTATCTTGACGTCTATGGTGATCCGGTTGTCTTTGGCAAGAACATAGGCGGGGATATACTCTGCAACAAGAAGACCTGGCTGTACATTACAGCGCGCAATCTGGCCGACAGCCGTCAGTTGGCGGATTTTGACCGCTGGGCCGCTTATTCCGGACCTGACTCCAAGGCAAAGATAGAAGCCGTAACCGCCCTATACAATGAGTTGGGGGTTGGAGACCTTTCACAGAAACTGACAGATTCGTACTTTGACAGTGCCATGAGGCAGCTTGATTCTCTTGAGCTGCCTGATGAAAGAAAAACTGAACTGGTTTCATATGTAGGCAGACTTATGAAACGCAAACTTTAAAACCGTTGTCTTAAAATGCCATATAGAAGACTTCCAAATACAGACCAGGCAAGAATCCGTTCGCTTTCGACTGTCATTGACGCCATAAGGAACAATGATCTGTACGTGCCTGTCCTGTCACCGGAACTCTTCAACCGTGCGGACCGTCAGCTCAGACAGTTCAAGGCCGCATCGGATCTTTATTGTCAGAGCAACAGCAAACTTAACGGCTTTTCAAAGTCTCCTGCATATCAGAACAAGCTTCATAATGCCAGAATGTATGTCTCGCATTTTCTGATTGTCCTGAATCTTTGTGTAAAACGCGGCGAAATCAAGGAAGCCGACAGACTGCTGTATGGACTTCCGGAACATAGTGCAGAACTGCCGGATCTGCTTACCGATTCCCAGGTCATCAACTGCTGTAAGGCGGCTATTGAAGGTGAACGTGCACGGACACAGAAGGGTGGCATGCCGATTTTCAATCCAACCATTGCCAAGGTCAACGTTCACTACGATCTTTTTCATTCCATGTATGAGCAGCAGCAGAATCTGCGTCATGAGACCGATCTGAAACTTGCTGCCGTCGCTGTGCTGCGTCCGGAAACCGATGCCATCATTCTAGAGGCATGGAACGCCATTGAGGAGTATTTCAAGGATCTTCAGGGAGAAAAGAAACTGGAGGCTTGCCGTAAGTACGGGATAATCTATTACTACCGTCCTGGAGAAAAGAAGAAGACTGCGGAATGAATCCGTTTTTCATTGACACCCATTGTCATATAAATGAACCCGAATTCAGCGAAGATCTGGATCAGGTTGTTGCGCGTGCCAGGGAAAGTGGAGTCGGACTGATGCTGCTGCCATCAGTCAATACTGAAAGTCCTGCATCAATAATTGACGTATGCAATCGTTGGCCGGACTGTACCCGACCGATGATAGGATTGCATCCTGAAGATCTGTCACAGGATTTCCAAGCCCAACTTGATATGCTGAAATCGATGCTTGACCTGGACCGTGCCGGTAGGCGGAGTTTCGTTGCTGTGGGCGAGATTGGAATTGACCTCCATTGGGACCAGAGTCGTCTTGACGATCAGATTGAGGCTTTCTGTACTCAACTGGATTGGGCTTTGGAATATGATCTGCCGGTGTCAGTACACTGCCGCGACGCTCATGACGTGATGGTCAGTCTGATGGAACCTTACCTGAACACTGGTCTCAGGGGGGTATTCCACTGTTTTTCCGGAAATGCGCAGCAGGCAATGCAACTTCTGGAATATGGCGGATTCATGCTGGGGATAGGCGGTGTGCTTACATATAAGAAGTCCCCTTTACCGGAAGCATTGGCAGTTATTCCAAGAAATCGGGTCGTTCTTGAGACAGACTGCCCGTATCTGCCGCCGGTGCCGCATCGTGGACAGCGCAACGAGCCGTCTTATCTGGCTCTGACGGCGCAGTTCCTGGCCAATGTATGGGGCATCGGCCTTGAAGAGCTTTCAGAGATTACTACAGCCAACGCCAGACGCCTGTTCAATCTTTGAACAAAGGGATGACTGTACAATAATGTGTGTCATTTGGCGTTATTATCACACTATGGCAAAAATATGGGAATTCAAGAAGGTAAGGACAATCCTGATAGTGATGGCAGTCGTGATTGCGCTGCTGTCTCTGTTCGTTTCTCAGGCTCTGGTCAAGGATCTGTCCCGTGAGGAACGTGCCAAGATGGAGCTGTTTGCTCAAGCATACCACAGTTTCAATGCGGCCGATGAGAACACGGATCTGAGTCTTGTCCTGTCTGTGATATCCGGAAACAAGACCATTCCTGTAATTGTGGTTGATCAGGACGACAATGTGCTGAACTTCATCAATATAGAAATAGGTAAGGCCGATACTGCCGCATGTCTGGCCCGAAGTCTTGAACGGATGAGGGCTCAGGGAAATTCAATCAAGATCTGGTTCGATGAGGATGATCCGGACAATTATAATGAGGTGTGCTTTGACGAATCCTTGCTTTTGAACCGCCTTACCGTTTATCCGTTCATTCAGATTGGCGTTGTCGTGCTGTTCGTGCTGCTGGCCATCTTTGCCCTTCTGAGTTTCAAGAAGACGGAGCAGAACCGTGTATGGGTGGGTCTTTCAAAGGAAACGGCACACCAGCTGGGCACTCCCATTTCGTCTCTTATGGCATGGTCCGAACTGCTCAAGGACAAGTATGACGATCCGCTCATATCTGAAATGGAGAAGGACGTGGACAGGCTTCAGATGGTGGCGGACCGTTTCTCGAAGATTGGCTCAATGCCGGAACCGGAGCCGGTTGACATGTGCTCGCTGCTTCAGACGGTTCTGGAATATACCAGTCACAGAACGCCGAAGTCGGTCCGTTATGTCTGTTCGTATCCGCCTGAACCGGTGCTTGCCAATGTGAATCAGTCTCTGTTCGGCTGGGTGATCGAGAATCTGTGCAAGAATGCCGTCGATGCCATGGACGGAAAGGGAACTCTTACCATCGGTCTCTCCCAGGCAAAGGATTCGGTCATCATTGATGTGGCTGATACGGGCAAGGGAATAGCAAAAGGCTCATGGAAAAGCGTGTTCGATCCGGGATTCACCACCAAGAAAAGAGGATGGGGACTCGGCCTGTCACTTGCGCACCGCATTGTGTGCGAATACCACAAGGGACGCATCTATGTCCTCAATTCCGAAATGGGACGCGGTACGACTTTCCGTATTGAAATCCCGCTTCTCAAATGATGCCGTTATGCCTGTCTGATATCGTGAAATAAAAAAGAGTCGTCAAAAGTTTCAATACTGAAAAATAATTACCTATCTTTGTGCCCCGAAAAAATTGTTTGATGGGCAGACTGGATAAATATAACGTTGAACTGAAGGACCTGAAAGACCAGCAGGCCAGCTATCAGTGGACAGTTGATCAGGAGTTCTTTGCCATTGTTGACGGCGATGAAGTCCAGAAGGGTTCTGTTGACGTGAATCTTACCGTGACCCGTCTGACAGGGACTTTCAAACTGGAATTTCAGGTTGCCGGTAATGTCATAGTGACCTGTGACCGCTGTCTCGATGACATGACTTTGCCTATTGAGAATACCGGCGAACTCAAAGTAAGACTGGGCGAAGACTTCGGCGATGACGGCGATGTCGTGATTGTTCCCGAATCGCAGGGTTTTGTCAATGTGGCCTGGTACATATATGAGTTCATTGCTCTGGCAATTCCAATCAAGCATGTTCATGCTCCTGGAAAATGCAACAAGGGAATGATGGACAAATATGAGGAGTTCTCGGTCGGAAACGATCCGGAGGACGGTTCTGAACCGTCGGGAACTGATCCTCGCTGGGATGAATTGAATAATATAATTGAAAACGATAACGATTAAAAACAAAACAAAATGGCACATCCTAAAAGAAGGCAGTCAAAAACCAGAACTGCGAAAAGAAGGACCCACGATAAGGCAATTGCCCCGACACTTGCAATCTGCCCGAATTGTGGAGCATGGCATGTTTATCACACAGTATGCGCTGAATGCGGTTATTACAGAGGCAAGCTTGCAGTAGTGAAGCAGGAAGCCGCTGAATAATAAGAACCTACGGAAAAACGCATCGGCAATCAACGATGCGTTTTTTTTGACCCTTTTCCTTTCGAGAACTGATTTCAAATGCACAAGGCCGGATTCGTTAACATTGTAGGAAACCCTAACGTAGGCAAGTCAACTCTGATGAACCTTCTGGTTGGGGAGCACATTTCCATTGCCACATTCAAAGCCCAGACCACGCGTCACAGGATAATGGGTATTGTAAATACTGAAGATTCCCAGATCGTGTTTTCAGACACCCCGGGTGTGCTGAAACCCAACTACAAGCTTCAGGAGTCAATGCTGGCATTCTCCGAATCGGCTCTGGTCGATGCCGATGTGCTGCTTTACATGACCGATGTCATAGAGAAGGCTGACAAGAATCAGGATTTTCTGGATAAGGTCCGTAAAATGAAGGTTCCGGTACTTCTCATCATCAACAAGATAGACCTGACTGACCAGCCGACACTTGAGAAACTGGTCCAGCAGTGGCACGAACAGTTGCCGCAGGCCGAAATCATACCCATATCGGCAGCCAATCAGTTCGGCGTGAATGCCATACTGAAGAGGGTGAACGAGCTGTTGCCCGACTGTCCTCCGTACTTTGACAAGGATCAGCTTACAGACAAGCCTGCGAGATTCTTCGTTTCGGAGATTGTCAGGGAGAAGATCCTTCTCCATTACGACAAGGAGATTCCATATTCTGTTGAAGTGGCGGTGGAGCAGTTCAAGGAAAACCGCAGTCGGATCCTCATCAATTGTGTCATATACGTTGAGAGAGAGTCTCAGAAGGGTATCCTGATAGGTCATGAAGGGCAGGCGCTCAAGAGAGTCGCTGTAGAAGCACGCACTGACCTTGAGAAGTTCTTCGGAAAGAAGATTTTCATGGAACTGTTCGTGAAGGTCGATAAGGACTGGCGCAGTTCTGACCGCGAACTCCGGAATTTCGGATACGAACAGGATTAATGAATTAAAACCGTTTAAGCACAATGAGCAGTCTGGTAGCAATAGTGGGTCGTCCCAATGTAGGCAAGTCGACCCTTTTCAACCGCCTTACTCAGACCCGTCAGGCAATAGTCGATGACGAGGCCGGTACAACCCGTGACCGTCAGTACGGCAAGTGCGAATGGGGAAACCGTGTATTTTCAGTAGTGGATACAGGTGGATGGGTAGTCAATTCGGACGATGTCTTTGAAGAGGAGATACGCAAACAGGTGACTGTTGCCATTGAAGAGGCCGATCTTATTCTATTCCTTGTAGATATAAAGAACGGGTTGACTGACCTTGACGATCAGGTGGCAGACATACTGCGCCGTTCAAGCCGTCCGGTCATTCTTGTGACCAACAAGATGGATACGTTTGACCTCCAGTATGCCGCTGCAGAGTTCTATTCTCTGGGTCTTGGCGATCCTGTCAGCATTTCTGCTGCGAACGGAAGCGGCACCGGCGATCTTCTGGATCTGATAGTCTCCAGACTGCCTCAGGATGAAAGCGTTGAAAGCGAGGATGACATTCCCCGTTTCGCTGTGGTGGGCCGTCCTAATGTGGGAAAGAGTTCTATTGTGAACGCTTTTATCGGCGAAGACCGCAATATCGTGACTGACATTGCCGGAACTACCCGTGATTCGGTTTATACCAGATATAACAAGTTCGGTTTTGATTTCTACCTTGTAGACACTGCCGGAATACGAAAGAAAAGCAAGGTCGAAGAGGATCTGGAGTTCTACAGCGTGATGCGTTCAATCCGCGCCATTGAGCACAGCGATGTCTGCATCCTCATGCTTGATGCCACACGCGGCATTGAAAGTCAGGATATGAACATCGTGTCTCTGGTCATCAAGAACCAGAAGGGACTTGTGGTCGTAGTCAACAAATGGGACCTTATTGAAGACCGTAGCGCTCAGGTAATGCGCAACTACACGGAGGCCATACGTTCACGCCTGGCTCCTTTTGTCGATTTTCCCATCATTTTCACATCGGCTACTGAAAAACAGCGTATTCTCAAGGTTCTTGAATGTGCAAAGGAAACTTATCAGCACAAGACTTTCCGTGTCTCGACCGGCAAGCTGAATGCTGAGATGCTGCCGCTTATCGAAGCGTATCCGCCACCATCAACTAAGGGCAAGTACATCAAGATAAAGTACTGCATGCAGCTGCAGGGACCGTCAATCCCGTCGTTCGTGTTCTTTGCGAACCTGCCCCAGTACGTAAAGGATCCCTACAAGCGTTTCCTTGAGAACAAGATTCGTGAGAAATGGGATTTCTCGGGTACTCCGATAAATATCTTCATCCGTCAGAAGTAAGCTGGAATCAGCGTACGGAGACCTTGACGCTTTTCCCGTCGCTGCAGACTATCCATACTCCTCGTGGAAGGTTTTCGCGGGTGTAGTGCTGCTCCCGTCCGGTCAGGTCGAATATCCTGATATCGGATTCTGTGGCATTTCCTGTCGGGAGGTCTATTCCGCTTGTGCCGTCTGCTGATGCATGGAATGTCACGTTGCCATTTCCGTCTCGGGTTATGCCATATATTCCCAAAGATGGTTTGTGATCGCCACTGGTAATCGGGATAACGCTGTGAACGGTGATGCTGTCATTTCCCTGATATGGAAACAGGTCACCGCCCGATGTCTTTCTGGATGACACTCCATCGGCGGGAATCAGGTAGTGGCGGCGGTTGTCAGCTGACGGATTGACCATGTTCTTCTTCCATGCGAATGAATCGTAGCTGACACAACTGACCATCAGACCTGACGCCCGTTCATATTTGTCCCAACCGCTGCGGTTGTGATTTTCCAGAATGAAGAAGCAGTGGTCATTATCGGTGTCCAGTCTTATGGCATGTCCATTGCCGGTGTTGATGTCGGCCAGGGAACAGATGCTGTCGCGCGTGATGGCCTCAAGGTCAAGCCAGCCAAGGGAAAAACGTTCCATGGCTGTATATCCTACCGGATAGAATCCTTCGTTCTCATAGACTCCGTAGTCCATGATGCTCCAGTATCCGAAATTGGGATTGCCCACATCGTCGCCGTACGATGTGTAGTAGAGGTCCGGAAGGCCCAGAACATGTGAGAACTCGTGGCAGAAGGTTCCTATTCCGTCCAGTTCGCTTCTGGAATCCCAGAAAAGTTCGCAGGTAAGGAAATACTTGACTCCGCTAATCTTTTCACCGTATCTTTTTGACAGGCTCCAGCTGTGGGGCCAGATAGTGTTGGGATCGGCACCGCTGTAGTTCTCACCGTTCCCGGCATAGATGACCGCCATCATGTCAATGTAGCCGTCACCGTCACTGTCGTAGTCGTCAAGGCTGATGTCCTCACGCAATGAAAGTGTGTTGCACAGTTCCTCTACCAGTTTCATGGCGTTGTTGGCGTCATGGGGTGCACTGGTTCCTCCACTCTGATTCCTGCCGTATTCGGCATAACCTTTTGAAGCGGTGAATGGTCCGATGATGTCAAATGATGGTGAGAATACACCGTATGACTGTTTTTCAAAATAGTCTCTGACACTGCCGTATGGACGTTCGTACCTGATGCCTGAGTATGTGGCCGAGTCCTTGACGCAGTTATGATTGTAAATGTCATCGTAAGCCTGTAGAATCGAAGCGGAATCCATTGTGAACTTCAAATCGGGAAACTCCACCAGAACGACAAGAACGCGCGGACTGCCTTTCGTGTTGAATCCTGTCATCGAATAGTCTCCTGGAGTTGCCGCAGCTCTGGTTACAGCTGTCTGCCTGAAATGGTTGCAAAGGACTTCTTCTCTGATTTTTTGCTGACGTGACACGCTTATGCCCAGTTTTTCCGTAAAACTACGGTCACTTGGATTATGTGCCATGATACGTCCCGGAACCGGCTCGCCGTTAAGCGTATTGTCTGCATATCGCCATACTCCGTCTGCGTCTTTGGCTACTGCAATTCCATCGGTAGTTACAGTCATGCGTCCTGACTCATCACCAATTACGGACAGTTCCAGCAATTTTCCATCGGGTTGTACAACCGAAAAAACAGATGGCCTGACCGGTACGGCAAGCAGTTTACTGAATGTCAGCAGAATTGCCGCTGTCAGACAGACTTTCAGTTTCATTGCTTTCGGCATTATTGGCCGGCTGTGGCACATTGGTCTGGAAATTCTTCTTTTTCAGTTCGAAGCTCTGACTCAAATACTTTTCCCTTACTGTCGGGTTGGCGGCCAGTTCTTCAGGAGTACCCTGGAACAGTATACGGCCCTCGAACAGCAGGTATGCGCGGTCAGTGATGCTCAGAGTCTCATGTACGTTGTGGTCAGTTATCAGAATGCCGATGTTGCGGTCCTTGAGCTTCCATACTATCTGCTGGATGTCTTCAACGGCAATAGGGTCAACACCGGCGAACGGCTCGTCAAGCATGATGAATTTGGGCTCGATGGCCAGGCATCGGGCTATCTCAGTACGGCGACGCTCACCGCCAGACAGGCGGTCTCCCAGATTCTTGCGGACCTTCTGAAGACTGAATTCCTGAATCAGGCTTTCAAGCTTGTCGCGGCAGTAGTCAAGGGGCTTGCCTGTCAGTTCCAGTACCGATGCTATGTTGTCCTCTACTGTCATTTTGCGGAAAACGCTGGCTTCCTGTGCCAGATAGCCAATACCGGCGCGTGCCCTTTTGTAGACGGGGTATGATGTGATGTCAGTGTCGTTAAGGTAGATGTGGCCTTCGTTCGGTGTAATGAGACCGGTGGTCATATAGAACGATGTGGTCTTTCCGGCACCGTTCGGTCCCAGCAGACCAACGATTTCACCCTGTCTGACATTGATGGACACATGGCTGACCACAGTTCTTTTGCCATAGCGCTTCACCAGACCTTCGGTACGCAGTACCATTCTGCCGTCTTCTTCCATTCTTTATGCCTTTTGTTGTCTTTGAGGGGCAAAGTTAGCAAAAAAAACAAAAAATTTTTCCCTTTTCTGATTATTGGAGTAATTTCGCGCACTAATATCGGAACGAATATATAACAGTTAAGATAAAACATAAAATGAACGTAAAGTTTGAAAATGTAAGCAAGGTACAGGGCCTGCTTACCATCGGTCTTGAAAAGGCTGACTATCAGGAGAATGTTGACAAGGCGCTGAAGGATGCCAAGAAGAAGGTCAATATGCCGGGCTTCCGTCCTGGCATGGTTCCTATGGCTCTCGTACAGAAGATGTACGGCAAGCAGATCAAGGCTGACGAAATCAACAAGATTCTGCAGGACAAGGTTTTCGGTTACATCAAGGATAACAAGATAGATATGCTGGGCGAACCAATGCCCAATGAGGAGAAGGAAGCCGGAATGAGCATTGATGATGATAACCAGACTTTCTACTTTGATATTGCTCTGGCTCCCCAGTTCAGCGTTGAGGTCAGCTCAGATGATAAGATTCCGTACTATCAGATCAAGGTCACTCCTGAAATGGTTGACAATCAGGTGAATGCATACGCACAGCAGAATGGCAAGTATGAGCAGGTGGAGACCTGTCAGCCCGGTGACATGATCAAGGGCCGTCTTGTCGAACTGAACATTGACGGAAGCCTCAATGAGGAAGGTATTGTGGTGGAAGGTGCAGCGATAATGCCCGACTATATCAAGGACGAAGCTCAGAAGGCTCTGTTCGCAGGTGCTGCAAAGGGTTCTGAAATCAAGTTCAATCCCTCAGTCGCATATCAGGGCAATGACGTGGAGATGGCTTCTCTTCTTAACCGCAAGAAGGAGGATGTTGCAGGTATTACCTGTGATTTCTCATACACTATTCAGGACATAACACGCTTCGTTCCGTCAGAACTGAATCAGGAAGTGTTTGACCGCGTGTTCGGAAAGGATACCGTCAAGGATGAGAAGGAATTCCGTCAGAAGGTTGAACAGTCACTGGTTGCAAGTTTCCAGCCTGACTGTGACTACCGTTTCCTCCTTGATGCACGTTCATATTTCATGGAGAAGGTCGGTAAGTTCGAATATGCCGAGGACCTGCTCCGTCGCATCATGAACACAAACAACCGTGAAGGCAAGACCGTTGATGACGAATCATTCGCACGTAGTCTTGAAGAGTTGTCATGGCATCTCATCCAGGAGAAACTGGTTGAAAAGTACGGAATCAAGGTTGAGGACGAAGATGTGAAGCAGATGGCACGCGAAGCCACACGCGCACAGTTCGCACAGTACGGCATGATGAACATTCCCGATGAAATGCTTGACAACTATTCAAAGGAAATGCTCAAGAAGCGTGAAACCGTTGATGGCCTTGTCAACCGTGCCGTTGAAACCAAGCTTTCAGCCGCTCTCAAGGAGCAGGTCAAACTGAACGTGAAGAAGGTTTCAGTTGAAGAGTTCAACAAACTGTTTGAAAAGTAAAAAGATTGTTTTTTATGGACGAATTCCGCAAATATGCGACCCGCCATCTTGGCATGAGCAGTCAGACTCTGGACGATGTCATCAAAGCCCAGTCAGAATATCTGAATCCTTATATTCTTGAAGAGCGGCAGCTCAATGTCACTCAGATGGATGTATTCAGCCGTCTCATGATGGACCGCATCATTTTTCTTGGTACTGAAATCAGCGACTATACTGCAAATACCATTCAGGCGCAGCTTCTGTATCTTGATTCGGTGGATTCGTCCAAAGACATTTCCATATATCTGAATTCACCGGGAGGCTCGGTTACGGCAGGTCTTGGAATATATGATACCATGCAGTTCATTTCCAGTCCTGTGGCAACGATTTGCACCGGACTTGCAGCCAGTATGGCATCGGTCCTGCTGGTTGCAGGTCAGGAAGGCAAGCGTTCAGCGCTTCCTCACAGCCGTGTCATGATACACCAGCCCCTGGGCGGTGTCCAGGGTCAGGCCAGTGACATCGAGATTACGGCCCGTGAGATCCAGAAAATGAAGAAGGAACTTTATACCATTATTTCAGAGCATTCTCACACACCATTTGAAAAGGTGTGGGCCGACAGTGACCGCGATCATTGGATGTCGGCTCCCGAGGCACTGGAATATGGAATGATAGACCGGATTCTCGAAAAGCGCAGTTGATCCGATGGCATCAGGTAAAAAGTCAAGATACTGCAGTTTCTGTGGCCGAAGTGATTCCGAGGTGGGGTTCCTGCTTACCGGCATTGAGGCCTGTATCTGTGATGAATGCGTGGAGCGTGCCATGGAAATGGTTCATGATGCCAAAGGTACATCACGGAAACAGGACTTCAAACTTGATTCCCTCCCCAAGCCAAAAGAGATAAAGGATTATCTGGATGACTATGTGATTGGTCAGGATGCGGCAAAGCGCTATTTATCGGTTGCGGTATACAACCACTATAAGCGTATCAGCCAGTCATCGGATGACGATATAGACATTGAGAAGAGCAATATCATTCTGGTTGGTGCAACAGGTACAGGCAAGACACTTCTTGCCAAGACCATAGCCCGTCTGCTCAAGGTGCCTTTCACCATTGTCGATGCTACCGTTCTTACAGAAGCCGGTTATGTTGGCGAAGATGTCGAGAGCATACTGTCACGTCTGCTTCAGGTGGCCGATTACGATGTCCAGGCGGCCCAGCGTGGAATCGTGTTCATTGATGAAATTGACAAGATTGCACGTAAGAGCGACAATCCTTCAATAACCAGAGACGTTTCAGGTGAGGGCGTCCAGCAGGGACTGCTCAAGCTTCTTGAGGGGTCTGTGGTCAATGTACCGCCTCAGGGTGGACGCAAGCATCCTGAACAGAAGTTCATCCAGGTTGATACAAAGAACATACTGTTCATATGTGGCGGTGCCTTTGACGGCATAGAGCGAAAGATTGCGAACCGTCTTAATACTCAGGTGGTCGGTTTTGATTCAACTTCACTCCGGAATCAGGTTGATATGAAGAACCTGATGAAATACGTTTCCCCGCAGGACCTGAAGTCATTCGGACTGATTCCGGAAATAATAGGCCGTCTGCCGGTCGTGACCAGTCTTGAACCTCTTGACCGCGCCGCATTGCGGAATATTCTTACCGAACCCAAGAACTCTATTGTCAGACAGTACGAGAAACTGTTTGCCATTGATGGAGTGAAACTGACTTTCGCTCCTGAAACTCTTGATTTCATAGTGGATAAGGCCATTGAGTTCAAACTGGGTGCCAGAGGCCTCAGGTCAATAGTCGAGACCATAATGATAGATGCCATGTTTGAAATTCCGTCATCATCCCGGAAGTCGTTCCGCGTTACGTTGGACTATGCCCGTGCCCAACTTGACAAGGCTGATGGTGCGGTTTTTGAAAACTCCTGAAATTTTTGAGCCATAGGTGTTATTTTTACCAAAAAAACTTGCAGGAGTGCTTTCCTTGTACTTAACTTTGTTTTCTATCCCAACAGGTGGAAAACAAGTTTTTTATTCAATGGAGCAATATGTCACAAAGTGATATGAATCTGTATGAGGCATTGAAGCAGCATTTCGGCTTCGATACTTTCAAAGGCGATCAGGAGGCGATAATACGAAATCTGATGGCCGGCAAGGATACGTTCGTACTTATGCCTACCGGTGGAGGAAAGTCTCTGTGCTATCAGCTGCCAGCTTTGCTTATGGAGGGTACTGCAATAGTCATATCCCCTCTCATTGCCCTCATGAAGAATCAGGTCGATGCCATGCGCAATCTCAGTGAAGAGGACGGACTGGCACATTTCATCAACTCGTCGCTTAACCGCTCGTCAATCGATCTGGTCAAGAATGACATTCTTCAAGGCAAGACAAAACTGCTGTATGTGGCTCCAGAGTCACTGACAAAAGAGGAGAACGTAGAATTCCTCAAGAAAATAAAGATATCCTTCTATGCTATCGATGAAGCCCACTGTATTTCCGAATGGGGACATGACTTCCGTCCTGAGTATCGTAGAATAAGGCCGATTATCAATGAAATCGGTCAGGCACCGGTCATAGCTCTTACCGCCACTGCTACGAATAAGGTAAGGGATGATATCAAGAAGAGTCTGGGGATTCCCAATGCCGTTGATTTCAAGTCATCGTTCAACCGTCCGAACCTTTATTATGAGGTCAGACCGAAGACAAAGAGTATAGATAAGGATATAATCCGTTTCATCAAGGCCAATCCTGGAAAATCGGGCATCATATACTGTCTTGCCCGCAAGAAGGTTGAGGAACTGGCTGAGATACTTCAGGCCAACGAGATATCGGCTATGGCATATCATGCCGGAATGGAGGCCAGCGCCCGTTCCAAGACCCAGGATGCCTTCATCATGGAGAAGATAGATGTCATAGTCGCTACAATCGCCTTCGGAATGGGTATTGACAAGCCCGATGTCAGGTATGTCATCCATTATGACATTCCAAAGAGTCTTGAGGGCTATTATCAGGAAACCGGCCGTGCAGGCCGTGACGGAGGCGAAGGCCAGTGCATTGCTTTCTACAGCAGCAAGGACGTGCAGAAACTGGAGAAGTTCCTGGACGGCAAGCCTCTTGCCGAGCAGGATATAGGGCGTCAGCTTCTTCAGGAGACCACTGCATACTGTGAATCGTCAGTATGCCGCCGCAAGCTTCTGCTTCATTACTTCGGTGAAAATTATGAAACTGACAACTGCGGCAACTGCGACAACTGCCTGAATCCCAAAAAGAAGATCGAGGCCGGACAGTTGCTGGAGACCGTATTGGAGGCAATCATAGCAGTGAAGGAGAACTTCAAGTCCGATTATATTGTTGACCTGCTTCTGGGTAAGGAGACATCGGCCATAACAGACCACATGCATGATGATCTGGATGTGTTCGGTTCGGGCAGTGATGAGGATGACAAGACATGGAATGCCGTAATACGTCAGGCGCTCATTGCTGGATATCTGCGTAAGGATGTTGAGAACTACGGACTTCTCAAGGTTACGCCTGAAGGTCAGAAGTTCCTTGAGAAGCCGTCCAAATTCTATATTGTCAAAGACAACGAATTCGAGGATGAGGAAACGGAAGGTCCGATGCGTGGCGGCGGTTCGTTTGCCGTGGATCCGGAACTGTACTCAATGCTCAAGGACTTGAGGAAGAAACTTTCCAAGCATCTGCAGCTGCCTCCGTATGTGATATTCCAGGATCCGTCTCTGGAAGCCATGGCCACGACATATCCGGTGACCATTGAAGAACTCCAGAACATTCCTGGAGTAGGAGCCGGTAAGGCAAAGCGTTATGGCCAGGAGTTCATAGACCTGATCAAGCGTCATGTCGAGGAGAATGAGATAGAGCGTCCTGAGGACATGCGTGTCAAGACTGTAGCCAACAAGTCCAAACTCAAGGTAAGCATAATCCAGAGCATTGACATGAAGGTCGCCCTCGATGACATAGCGATAAGCAAAGGCATTGACTTTGACGAACTGCTCACGGAAATTGAGGCCATAGTCTATTCCGGCACCAAACTTAACATTGACTATTTCGTTGAAAATGTCATGGATGAGGATCGCTGGATGGATATCTACGACTATTTCAAGGAGTCGGAGAGTGATTCTGTAGATGATGCTCTTGACGAACTTGGAGACGATTATTCAGAAGAGGAGATCAGACTTGTGAGAATCAAGTTCATATCAGAAATGGGAAATTAAACAAAAACCAAATATTATGTCATTTATTGAAGATAGAGTGGCCATGGAAGGCCTTACGTTTGATGATGTCCTGCTCATCCCGGCATATTCTGAAGTACTGCCGCGCGACATCAACCTGAAGACAAGGTTTTCACGCAACATCACTCTGAACATTCCTTTCGTGACGGCTGCCATGGACACCGTTACCGAGTCACGTATGGCTATTGCCATTGCCCGTGAGGGTGGCATCGGCGTCATTCACAAGAATATGCCAATAGCCGAACAGGCCCGTCAGGTGGCAATCGTGAAGCGTGCCGAGAACGGAATGATATATGATCCGATTACGATCCATCGTGCAAACACCATCCGTGACGCGCTTGCTCTCATGGCCGAATATCATATAGGAGGTATTCCTGTCGTTGAGGACGACGGCACTCTGTGCGGTATTGTCACAAACCGCGATCTCAGATTCCAGCGCAACTTTGATGTCAGGATTGAAGACGTCATGACAAAAGAGAATCTGGTCACTACTTACCAGCAGGTTGATATGGAGGCTGCAGCTCAGATACTGCAGGAAAACAAGATCGAAAAACTGCCTGTCGTTGACAATCACGGCAAACTCATCGGACTCATCACCTATAAGGATATTACCAAGGCCAAAGACAAACCAATGGCCTGTAAGGACAGCAAAGGACGTCTGCGTGTCGCTGCCGGTGTAGGCGTTACAGTTGACACACTTGACCGCATGGAGGCACTTGTCGAGGCCGGAGCCGATGCCATAGTCATTGATACCGCACATGGTCATACCAAGTCTGTCATTGCCAAACTCAAGGAAGCCAAGGCCAGTTTCAAGGACATTGACATTGTCGTAGGAAACATTGCTACAGGCGCTGCAGCAAAAATGTTGGTTGAGGCCGGAGCCGATGCCGTCAAGGTCGGCATGGGACCTGGCTCAATCTGCACGACCCGCATCATAGCCGGCATTGGCGTTCCTCAGGTTTCTGCAGTATATGATGTATATTCCGCAATCAAGGGTTCCGGCGTTCCAATCATTGCCGATGGCGGACTGCGCTATTCGGGCGATGTCGTCAAGGCACTTGCCGCAGGCGGTGACAGCGTAATGTTCGGATCACTGGTGGCTGGAACCGAGGAGTCTCCGGGCGAGACCATAATCTTCAATGGAAGAAAGTTCAAGTCTTATCGTGGTATGGGATCGCTTGAGGCTATGGAGAACGGTTCAAAGGACCGTTATTTCCAGGCCGACACCAAGGATACCAGAAAACTTGTTCCTGAAGGCATTGCTGCCCGCGTACCGTATAAGGGCACTCTGTATGAGGTTGTATATCAGCTTGCCGGAGGTCTCCGTTCCGGTATGGGTTACTGCGGAGCTCCAAATATTGAGGAACTTCACAAGGCACGCTTTGTCAGAATAACCAACGCCGGCATGAGCGAAAGCCATCCGCACGATGTGGCTATCACAAGCGAGGCTCCTAACTACAGCCGCAGTGAATGAATAAACCCTTTTTCTGATATTCGACAATGAACAAGATAGTTCCATTTCTGGCTATGGTCCTTTTGGGGACAAATGTACTGGCTGACAATTCTGATCCAGTGGTGATGACTGTGGCCGGTTCTGATGTCCATCGGTCTGAATTCGAATATTTCCTGAACAAGAACAGGAATGCGGAAGAAAAGATGTCAGTCATGGACTATGCTGATTCCTATGTCAATTTCAAGTTGAAGGTTCAGGCGGCTGTTGATGCCGGAATTGATACCACAGCATCCTTCCTTTCTGAGTTCACGGAATACCGTGACATGCAGGCAATTGACTACATGCTGGATTCTGCCTTTCTGGAATCGGTGGCAAAGGGCTCATACGAGCAGTCGGTCCAGGAAATAGGACCGGACGGCCTGTCATTTGTCGCTATGCTTTCACGCATTCCAGAGGATCCCAGTCCTGAAGAATTCGTCAGATGCAATGCTCTGATTGACTCCATACGGAATGTGCTCAGGACGGAAGGCAATTTCCATGAGCTGGCACAGCGTTTCTCAAATGACAATTATGCGAAGAATGGAGGGGATGTGGGCTGGATGGCACGTTCCCAGTTGCCCGAAGATATCGCAAATGTCGTGTTCAGCCTTGAGGAGGGTTCTGTCAGTGAGCCTTTCATATTTGAAGGCGCTCCTATGATTGTTGCCGTCTTCGCCCATAGGGAACTTGGAAGTTATGAGGATAATCGTGATGATATTTATGAATGGATGAATTCCAAGGAGGATATCATGATGCAGGCAATGGCCAACAAGGCATTGGATTATTCCGAGCAGTTTGACTGGGGCATAACCGATCCTGATTCGGCAACCCTGTTCATGCACGAGAATCTTGAGGACTACATTCCTGATTTCCGTAACATTTCACGTGAATATCATGACGGGCTGTTGCTGTTTGAGATAAGCAACCGTGAAGTATGGGAAAAGGCCATGAACGATGAAGCTGGAATGGAACGTTTCTACAAGGATCACCGCAAACTGTTCCGCTTCAAGGAACCTTGTTTCAAGGGTATGGTATTCTTCTGTAAGGACGAGGAGGTGTTCCATAGGATAGAACAGGCTGTGAGTGGCCTGCCGGTTCAGGAATGGTCCGATACCATCGTGTCATTCAACCACGGTGAATCACGGGTCCGTGCCATGCGTGGAAATCAGGAAACCGGAATTTTCCAGAAGGGACAGAATTCATATGTGGACTGTCTGGTCTTCGGTGAAGGGGAAATTGAACCCATGAAGGGCTTTCCTTACACCAATGTCATAGGACATGTTCTTGACGGGCCTGAATCAATGAATGACGTGGCTGCCCAGGTGTCACAGGAGTATCAGAACAGCCTGGAAAAGGAATGGGTGAAATCACTGCGCAAGAAATACAAATTCAAAATAAACAAGAAAGAGCTCAGAAAACTGGGTAACTGATTATGCTTTTCAGACGACTAGGCAGGCCGGAGTGGCTCATTATGGCGATAGCATTGCTGTTATCGCCAGTTCTTGTCTCATGCCGCAAGGTCGTTGATGTATGGTTTGAAAGCAACAAGACGCCATTGGCCAGTATCGGAAATGATGTGTTGTATGAAGAGGATCTAGACCTGGCAATGCCGATAGGTCTTTCGGGTGAGGACAGCGCCCGGTTTGCAGCGCAGTACATAAGAAATTGGGCACAGGACATTCTGTTCTATCGTAATGCTGTTCGCAACATTTCGAACACACATGATATTGACCTTATGGTCGAGAACTATCGCAGGTCACTCATTGAGCATGAGTATCAGCGACGTCTTGTCGAACAGAAATTCACCTCCGATATTTCTGATGTGGAAATAGAGAGTTTCTACAATGAAAATATGCAGTTGTTCAAACTGGAGGAGGCTTTGGTGAAATGCCTGTTCCTGAAGGTGCCATCGGCATCGCACGACTTGAGCCGGTTCAGGAAACTGTACACACTGATGGATGATGAAAGCTTTGAGGAAATTGAAAAGCTCAGTATCAGGAATTCGGCACGCTGTGAATTCCGATATGACTATTGGTGTGGACTTAAGGAAATTGAAGTGCTTCTGCCGCAGCATGATGTTCCACTGGAAAAGAGACTGGACGGCGCTGACCATTTTGAATTCAGCGACAGCGCATTCGTCTATCTGCTTAATGTCAGTGAGTATATTCCCAAGGGTGGAATTGCACCACTGGACAATGTCAGCGGAAGAATTCACAGCCTGCTGGTCAACAGCAAAGAGGTCGGGTATATGCGTTCAATCAAGGAGGACCTTTACCGGCATGCTCTGGATAATAATTTGATAGTATTCCAAAAGGACAATGAGGATAATGAAAAGAAATAGATTACTGATTCTGGCGGTTCTGGCTCTGCTTTTGCCGGCAGGAAAGTCATCGGCCCAGAATAATGTCATAGACGAGGTGGTTTGGGTAGTAGGCGATGCCGCCATATACAAATCGGAAGTTGAAGAGGCAAGAATAGAGGCTCAGCAACGCGGTGAGCGTTTTGACGGCGATCCCTACAGCATTATTCCCGAGCAGCTTGCCGTTAACAAGCTGTTCCTTAACCAGGCAGAACTGGACAGTATCACGGCAACTCCTGAGGAGGTTCAGGAACAGGTCAAGTACTACTATGAGGATATGGTCAACCAGTTTGGAAGTGAGGAGAAACTGGAGGAATACAGAGGAATGAGTGCGGCCCAGATCAAGGACCGCCTGTACGAGCAGCTCTATCAGCAAATAATAGTAAGCCGTACCAGAAGCAAGATCCTGGAAAGGGTCAAG
>JAZUEH010000024.1:0-10717 GCA_045640065.1 Bacteroidaceae bacterium | reverse complement strand
TTGCGGCCAAGGAATATCCAGTCCGCCAGATGAAGAATCACTATCATTGCAGGAATCTCTATCACATCCAGATGGAAGAAATAGAATTCGAACCACCCCATTGCCAGAAGTCCGCAGAAATAGAAATAGACCGTATCGGTATATACGTTACGGAATTTCATGGAAACCACCTTCATGAAATAGCAGAAGGCGCTCAACCCCATAGTATAGAGACTGAACTGAACGTAGTTAGTATAAATGAAAAGGGTTCCGAACAGCGTGCGGACATTTGTAAGACTGATGCCGGTAAAATGGAACAACGGATTGACCGGAGACAGAATATCACCGCTTCCGTTCAATTGGTTGACTATGTTGATGAACGGTGTCCAGATTGTCTGGAAATCACCACTGTCAGGAAAGCCAAGCTGCATGTCCACGCTCAACCCCAGCGTACCGCTTGTGAAATAATGGGCATAGCGTTCGAAAATCCATCCCATGATCTTGCCGGTCACCTCCATCTTGTTCACCACCAGAATGGCCAGCAGGAACACCAGGAAGAACACTGCCACGGAACAGATAAGCAATATGGTCACAAAACGTGCCGTAATCTTCATCTTGCCCGATGCCAGCCTCATCATGACACCGACCACACACGGAATGATCATTGTACCCTTGACCATGTTGATGACATTGACTCCGCAAAGGGCTATAATGAAAATCCACAGCCATTTCCTGTTTTTGTCAACATAGTAGATGTAGAGCATCAGCATGACCACACCGAACCTTTTCAGATGTCCCCAGAAGCCGAAACCGGCAAAGTCCTCAGCAAACTCGTCAGACCCGATAATGTACTGCGAACTGCCAAGTGTGGATTTCAGTCTGTAGGCGAACAACAGGACCAGAACAATACCTATGTAAGTGAACATACGGGGCATGTGGTCATCAGTCATACGGTTTTCAGGAACGGACTGGACGAACCGGTCTCCTACATACGTTGCTATGGCAAAATCAGGAATTGCAAACAGAAGCAGTCCTGCCATCCAGATAATGATGCTGGGATAGAAAAAGTCGACAAAGCCGAAATGTCCCGCAACAGCAATTGATACGAAAAGTACTGCAAGATACGGGAGCATCAGAAAATTGAGCGGAGTGTAGATAGTCTTCCAGGCCCTTTTTTCCAAAAAGAACAGAACCGTGCACTCAACGACCAGTGCAAAGACCATCAGAAATCCCATATCTGTCAGTTGTAAGTCATTTAGGCTGTGAACATTCCTTCAGTATGTACCAGGCTGCGGTACCGAAGAACGCCAGGAATACATAGAGAAGACCAATGAGCATCTTCTTTGGGGACGAAGCCTTGTACGGCACGAGTGCCGGCTGTATTGTCACGCAGACAGGTGTCTGTTCAAGGACCTTGGCACGTGCCATCTCCATCTGTGAAGCAAGCTGATTATAGACATTGAAAGCCAAATCCTGCTCATTGGACAGACGGTCAAGCTCAATCTGATTACTCATTCTTGAGATGTTCAGATGCTGGTCACTGTATTTGGCATAGCGGCTTTGAGCCTCATAATACTTGGCCTTGGCGTCATCAAAGACGACTTGCATGGACTCCAAGTCCTGTCGGGCTTTGGCGGAGCGGTAATTGCAGATGTATTTCTGGAGATTTGCCGAAACCTGCTCGGCAACATCGGCAGCAATGCGCGGATCCTGCATGGTGACCTTGATGCTTATGGCACTGGTGTTCTTGTCAAGCACTACAGAAGTTTTCTTCTTCAGCGCCTTCAGAGTGAGCTGCTGGCGACGTGACAGATGACGGCTGTCTGAATCAGACTCAGGAACAATTCTGTCTTGTGCTGTGGCGTTTCTCTTCGCCTTTATTCTATTAGGTGTTCCCAGAATCCAATCCCACCATGTGACTCTCTGATTGTTCTGAAGATAACTGTACAATGTAGTATGTATGGAATCACCCTTGTACAGACCGTCAACCTGCATGGACATGAGTTCGCAAAGGAATGGAGTAGATTCCACCAATTGAGGGTACAATTCAGGATACAGGGCATCGCCTCCATCTGCAAGATCCAGATTGACACCAGCCAACGATGCGAGACTTCCTATGCTCCCGCCGAGAGACGTAGAACTTGCGAATTCAGGAGCCACAATGACCTCGGACGTATACTCTTTCGGTATACTATATGCAATGACTATAGCCAGCAGTCCGGCATAGAAACAGTTAAGTATAAGTCTCTTTCTCTTGCTCCAAAGAAGTTTCAGTATCCCTATCAGGTCAATGGAATCTTTATTTGAGTCAGCCATAACTATGTCACTTGATAAGGTTTATAAGAGCCAGGACCACAGTAGCCAATGAGGCAGATGTCGAACTCAGGCTAAGTATTTCAGATGTAGTCATACCGTCTCGTGGCATCTTGGTAGGAACAATGATTTCACAGCCCGGCTGGATGGCACTTGCCCTGCGGCGGCCACGTTCAACAGTACCGTTCATGTACATCACATAAACATTCTTCTTCTTGGCATTCTGAGCAAAACCGCCAGCCTTGTCAATATAGTAATTCAAGCCCTTGCCTTTAATATACGGTATGGTATTCGAATACATGACAGCTCCGTTGATCTTGACCGTAGCATTCATCTGAGGCACGATTATTCGATCACCGTCACGCAACTGGATGTCATACTCGCCATGGGGATCTTCCATAGCCTCGGCCAAATTGATACCTACATCAAACTTGGTCTCCTCCTGAAGCTTTTCAAGAGTCTTTGCCATGGTCAGAGAATCATTGGCAGAAAGTGTTTCCACCATCTTGGTTATACGCTGACGGTCTGCAGCCGTCATCTTGCGTTCCAGACGCGCGCCTTCCGGATATGCCTCGCTTGTGAACATTCCGGCTCTATTGATCACGTCACTTAATGTCTCGTTAACCGTAGACAATGAATAATAACCGGGGAACAGTACCTCGCCTTCAATCTGGACCTTACGGTTCTCAGACGAGCCGGGACTGCGGCGGATATAGATTTCATCATAAGGCTGAAGCACGAATCCGTTCTCCTGAATCTTCAAATCCTCATCTATACTGAAAGTGAATACGTTAGCAATAGTATCACCTTTGAGAACAGCCTTCTTGTCACTGCTACGGCGAACGACATCGACCTTTGCAACCGATGCGTTGACTTTAAGGCCACCAGCCTGAAGCACAAGATCCTCAATGCCAGTATTATCGGCATAATGATATTCACCCGGGAACATCACTTCACCGAAAATGCTCAAAGTCTTGACCTCACCCATATCAAAATGACTAGGTATGAAAAGAACATCGTTGTTTCGGATTTCGACATCCGGAGACCTTCCTTCCAGGATACCTATTACATCCACGGCCTGATTGACAAGAGTCTTGTCCGGATTGGTCCGACTCAAAAGCGAGCGTGACGGGAAAGCATCTTCACGCAATCCACCGGCAGCCTTTACCAGTTCCGATATGGTTCTGATGGTCCCATCAGTCTGAAACTGCCCCGGACGGAAGACCGCACCGCGCACCTCAGCCATATTGGCGAAAGTGACCTGAGTCGAATCCACATATATGGAGTCTCCGTCCATGAGGTGGAAATCCGACTGGCTATCTGCAGGAACCGTATAGATGCGACGCTGGACATCGCCCATGCGGATCACACGCACATCATTTCTGTAGGCGTTCGATGCAAGTCCACCGGCATAATCTATCAGATTGGCGAGAGACTCATCGGACTTGACCTCATAGAACATGGGACGGCGTATGCTTCCGTCAATGCATACAAGATTTGAAACCGATGGCACCATAACCACATCATTGTCCTGAAGAGTGATATCTCCAGGAAGAGTGCCGTTGAACAGATAGTCGTAAACGTCAAGAGTCGCGGTCTGCCTACCTCCACGATACAGTTTCACATTTCTCAATGAGCCTATTTCTGTAGGACCGCCAGCCATATACAAAGCATTGAACATGCTGGCAAATGAAGACAATGTGTAGGTACCCGGATTCTCGACCTCACCAAGAACGTTGACAAGGATGGAACGGTTCTGACCCAACGAAAGACTTATGCCGGATTCGCCGCCATTGTCATCAAGACCCGAATAAATCTGACTGAAGACCCTCTTGATGTACTTGTCAGCCTTATCCACTGTCATTCCATTCAGATAGACCGGTCCAAGTCCTTCAACCATTATGTTGCCGTCTGGTGATATGACTTCACGCACCGTTGACTGGGAACCGCCCCAGATGTCTATGATCACTTCGTCACCCGGACCGAGAAGGTATGAACGTGGAGTAGCCAGATTCGTACTGGGCTCAAACGTCAGTTCCTTGCCGTTGAACATGTCGTGACCGAATATCCGTTTCTTCTCCATGAAACTCAGTCTGAGGAGTTCAATCGAGTCAACGAACAGGAACATGGATTCGTCATACATGGACTGCAGCATCATCTTGTTGGCCGTTTCCCTGTCATATGACTGGAGATCTGGCTGCCCGTCATTGACATCAAGTGACTGCTGGGCGTTCCTGATACGTGGCTGGGCAGTTTCACCGATTACGGTATTCCCCATAATTCCTGTCATCTGACCCTTCTCGTACTTGGAACGCATCTGCTGAAGCTGCTGCAGAGTAACACCCCTGCGACTCAGTTCCATCACGATCTCTTCCTGTGACAGGCCCTTTTCCTGCTGTTCAAGGATGAACTGCGCAATCTTGTCTTCTGACATCTGAGCCGTGGCAGGAATCACGCCAAGCATCAGAAACAGCAAGGCAATGAGAGTCGTTTTCTTTGCCATATTGTAGTCTTAGAATTTTTTACCGCTGGAAACCGAAAAGAATGTCTGGAATATGATCTTCACGTCTGTCAACAAGTTGCGATGATCCAGATAATCAATATCAAGTTCAAGGCGTTTGAGCATTTTCTCCATCGTATCGGTATAACCGTTATGAATGGTTGCGTACGATGTCACCCCCGGACGCATCATGTAGATGTACTTGTAATCGTCGGTATACTCGTTGATCTGGTCAATGAAGAACTGGCGTTCCGGACGGGGACCCACGAATGACATGTCACCCTTCAGAACATTCCAGAGCTGAGGAAGTTCATCCAGATGATGTGCACGCATAAATCCTCCGAATTTTGTCAGATGCATCTCCCTGTCTGCCTCAAGACGCGGAATTCCGTTTGATTCGGCATCGGGATGCATTGAACGGAACTTATAGATGGTAAAAGGACGTCCCTTGTACCCTATTCTCTCCTGTTTGTAAATAACCGGGCCATCATCAAACAGGAGTATCACAGAAAAGACAAGAATGATCGGTGACAGGACAATGATACCTATGAAAGAGAAAATGAAATCACAGAATCTTTTGACTGAACGCTGGAAAGGTCCCATGGCATCCTTGTGCATCACAGAAAAAGCATCGGACTTGATTATATTGTTTTCAGACATTTGAGCTTTAATAATTTTCTAATAAACGTGTACATGCACGATAAATTGTGCGGTTACAGGAAAAAATTCAGCAGAAAAGAGTCAAAATGACTATTTTTGCAGCTGAAACCTTAAGGTACGCACAAAATCCTGCAAAAATAATAAAAAATATAAATATGAAAGCATTCGTTTTTCCTGGCCAGGGAGCCCAGTTTTCAGGTATGGGCAAGGATTTGTATAATGACAGTCAGGAGGCAAGACTGCTGTTTGGTAAAGCCGATGAGATTCTCGGATTCAAACTGTCAGAAATGATGTTCTCAGGAACTGATGAAGACCTGCGCCGTACGGATATCACCCAACCGGCAGTCTTCCTTCATTCCGTAGCTGTGAGTCTTGCCATGGGTGACGCATTCCAGCCTGACATGGTTGCAGGACATTCACTTGGTGAATTCTCTGCACTTGTTGCCTGCGGAGCCCTTTCATTTGAAGACGGACTGCTTCTGGTTGCCGCAAGAGCGCGCGCCATGCAGAAGGCCTGCATTGCGAATCCGGGCACAATGGCAGCCGTCATAGGACTGGCCGACGACAAGGTGATTGAAGTATGTGAAAACGTTGTCAGTCAAGGACATACTGTTGTAGCCGCCAACTTCAACAGTCCCGGTCAGATTGTCATTTCAGGGAGCACCGAAGGCATTGAAGCAGCCTGTCCGCTCATGAAGGAAGCCGGTGCCAGACGTGCGCTTCCGCTTTCTGTTGGAGGCGCATTCCATTCACCGCTCATGGCCCCGGCAAAGGAAGAACTTGCAAAGGCCATATCAGCGACACGTTTCAATACCCCACGCTGTCCCATCTATCAGAATGCCGATGCCCTTCCTCACGTTGATACCGACGAAATCCGTGCCAATCTGGTATGCCAGCTGGATTCACCTGTCCTCTGGACAAAGACCGTATTGAACATGAAGGCCAATGGAGCATCGGAATTCACCGAATGCGGTCCCGGGACCGTTCTCACAGGCCTGATAGGCAGGATACTGAAGTAACTTAAATACATCAGCTCAATGAAGAAGAGAACCATATACCAGATACTGACCAGAGTTTTCAACAATCCTGTTTCGGCAAATATCCCTAACGGAAGCATTCAGGAAAACGGATGTGGCAAGATGGAATCCTTTACACCAGCCGTACTGAATGAGATCAAGGAAAACGGTTATACGGATATATGGTTCACCGGTCTCCTTGCCCACGCAAGCCGTACCGACTACTCCGAATTCGGGATTCCACAGTCACACCCGGCAACAGTCAAAGGGCGTGCAGGATCACCATACGCCATACGTGATTATTACGACATTGATCCCGACCTTGCTGTAAACATTTCTAACCGTATGAATGAATTCGTCAGCCTTGTTGGAAGAGTTCATGAAGCAGGATTGGGATTTATCATGGATTTTGTTCCAAATCATGTTGCAAGACAATACCGCTCTATCAGCACTCCTAAAGGGAAATACGGATTAGGTAAGACTGACAACCCTATGGAATCATTCTCAACGTCAAATAATTTTTACTATTTTCCAGGGCAGTCTCTTGGCGGGAGAATAGACTGGCAGGGATATGTTGAAATACCGGCAAAAGCCACCGGAAACGACCGGTTCAGTCCATGGCCGTCAGAATGTGACTGGTATGAAACCGTCAAGCTGAACTACGGAATTGACTACCGCGACTGGAGCTGTCATTTTGACCCCATACCTGACACATGGATAAAAATGACAGACATACTTATGTTCTGGGCATCAAAAGGAGTTGACGCTTTCCGCTGCGACATGGCCGAAATGGTACCTGTCGAATTCTGGCATTTTGCCATAGCCAAAGTCAAGTCCAAATATAAAAAGGTAGAATTCATTGCCGAAATCTACAACCCTGGGTTCTACTCCAGCTACGTTGAATTCGGAGGCTTTGACTGGCTGTATGACAAGGTGGGGCTATATGATACTTTGCGCGCCATCGTTGAGGAAAGGGAGTCGGCAACTGCCATTACCAGATGCTGGCAAAACGCAGGTCTGATGGGAACGCACATGCTGCATTTCATGGAGAATCATGACGAACAGCGAATTGCATCGGATTTCTTCGCAGGCAATCCCGAAAAGGCTCTGCCGGCCATGGTGGTATCGGCCCTCATGGACTCCTGCCCGGTTTTGGTCTATGCAGGTCAGGAACTTGGCGAACGTGGCATGGACACTGAGGGATTCTCTGACAGAGACGGACGTACCACCATTTTCGACTACTGGTCACCCGATACTTTGCACCGTCTTTACTATGACAGACATTTCGGAGACTCACGCCTCACTGAGCAGGAAAAGCGATTGCGCAGTTTCTATTCGCGGCTCATGAACATTGCCCGCTCTGAAAAATGCGTCTCGAACGGTCGTTTTTTCGACCTCATGTACGTCAATCCCGTTTCCGGACAGTTCAATCCACACAGGACATACGCATTCCTGCGTGCCGACATCCATCATGCAATGCTGGTAGTCGCCAATTTTGACGAAACAGCCGTAAATGCAGCCGTCAACATACCACAGCACGCATTCGATTACATGCAGTTGAACCCCAGAAACGGTTGTCTGCTCACTGACCTCATCTCGGGCAACACCCAGCGTTCAGACATCAGTCCTGAACATCCAGTCAGAGTCAGCGTTCCGTCCTATTCCGCCACCGTTCTCCGCTGGAAAATCTGAGAATAATTCGTATGTTTGCAGAAAACAACACGTTATGGGCAGACATACAATACTTTACATTATCTGTACAGCTGTTATGCTGACGGCATGCAAGGGTTCAGAAAACAATGGATTCGACAAGGAAATGATCAGGCAGACTGATGCCCTGTATGAAAGAATGTCACCGCAGGAGCGTGTCGCGCAGCTGCGCAGCATGTATATGGACGACCTGTTTGACACAGTCGGCAATCTTGATACGGCAGCATGCCGCCGTCTCATCCCCAACGGCATAGGTCATTTCTCACAGTATGCCAGCCAGAAGCCTCTATCGGCCGATGTGCTCCGTGACCGTGTGGCAGCAGTCCAGAACTGGCTCATCAACAACACTCCTAACGGTATTCCGGCACTTTTCCACGAGGAGGTCCTGTCGGGCATCAACACTATGGATGCAACCATATACCCTCAGCAGATAGGACAGGCAGGATCATTCAACACCGAACTGGCCGAACTCAAGACCCTTCAGACCGGCATCGGAATGAGAAAAATGGGCGGTATACTGTCACTTTCACCAATGGTCGATGTCTGCCGCACCCCGAGTTTCAACCGTCTTGAGGAATCATACGGTGAGGACGCATACCTGTCGGCTGCCATGGGCACGGCATTCGTACGCGGCCTGCAGCAGGACGATTTGAGGAAAGGCGTAGGAACCTGCTCGAAACACTACCTGGGCTATGGCGGAGGCGGCGATGCCGATGAGAAGGAACTCATGGAAGAAATCCTGCTTCCTCATGAAACGATGATACGTCTGGCAGGAAGCAAGGCCGTCATGCCGGGCTACCACAGCGTCCACGGCACGAAATGCGTTGCAAACAGTGAAATCCTCATCGACATTCTGCGTGAATACGTAGGCTTTGACGGCATGATCGTGAGCGACTACACAGCAGTCAGCCAGGTTCCCGGAAAGGATAATGTCGAAAAGGCTGCAGCAGCAATCAACGGAGGCAACGATGTGGATTTTCCGTCGGGCGACAGCTACGCGCAGCTGCTTGAAGCCATAGAACAGGGTCGGGTAACAGAAGAGACATTCGCACGCGCCGTCAAGGATGTGCTGCGCTACAAATACCGCACGGGCCTGTTCGACAAGGATGCATACCTTTATGCCGAAGGCCATATCGAGCTGGATACCCCAGAAGAGCGTCAGACCTCATACCTGATAGCCACCCAGTCTGTTGTGCTGCTTGAGAACAACGGTATCCTGCCGCTTGCCAAGGACAGCCGCATTCTGCTGACAGGACCGAACGCATCGTCCATGTGGGCCATGTGCGGTGACTACTCCTTCCCGGCAATGACCTACTTCTGGAAACGCACCGACATCGGTTCCGAGAATCCGCATATCGTCACTCTGCTCGAAGGATTGAAGTCACGCCTTTCGACCGGCAACACTCTGGAATACACACGCGGCTGCGACTGGACTGAAGCCGATGTCACCAGAATCAGCCAGAGCGGTGACCTGCGTGCCTGGCAACGCCGATCAGGCCAGAGGAAGGTCGATTCGGGCGAGGTTGCTGACCGCGATGAAGCCCTCCGCCTTGCCGCAGAATCAGATGTAATCATAGCCGCCATGGGTGAAAACGTGCTGCTGTGCGGCGAAAACCGTGACCGCGATGGTCTGCGTCTGCCTGGCGACCAGGAACAGTTTGTACGAGACCTCACAGCCACCGGCAAACCCGTGATTCTTATCATGTTCGGCGGCCGCGCACAGGTTATCGGTGATCTGGCAGACCAGTGTGCCGCAGTCATCCAGGCCTGGTACCCCGGCGAAGAAGGCGGCAATGCCGTAGCCGACATTCTGGTAGGCAACATCTCTCCATCGGCCAAACTCAGCGTCAGCTACCCCGATGTCGAAATCAACGAACCAATCTGCTACAACTATTCAGCCCAGAAGGATCCGCGCATCCGTTGGCCGTTCGGATACGGACTCAGCTACACCAGTTTCAAATACGACGGTCTCAAGCTTGACAGTGAAAGAATCGGTACAGACGGACTTGGCATCGGCCTTGAGTTCACAGTCAAAAATACAGGCGCCATGAAGTCCGATGAAATAGTCCAGCTCTACCTCTCCCCCACAAGCGCTGACCAGCCCATCCGCCCAATCCAACTCCAGGGCTTTACCCGCATCAGTCTTGAGCCGGGCCAGACAAAGACCGTCAGAGCACAGCTCTTCACCGACCAGTTCGGCTACTACACCAACGTGGAAGGCAGGCGCAACTGGAACATAGTCCCTGGCACCTATACCATCAGAATCGGTGCCTCGTCAACCGACATACGTCTGGAGCAGGACATCACCCTGACCGGCAAGCCCGTCACCAAGCCCCTCCGCGACAACTACTTTTCAATATTCACTACAGAATGATAGCCTGGGACAAGTAACAAGAACTCACACCAATATTTGGAGAGACAGATAATTCTTCAACGCGATGAAGGTGGCCAGAAAAAAGGCCACCTTCATTCACATGAGTATCTGTTCTGAACTTATGTTACAATCAAGAAATACGGAAGCTTATTTGAAGCTGTCCCA
>JAZUEH010000023.1:0-2509 GCA_045640065.1 Bacteroidaceae bacterium | reverse complement strand
TGACTATCCCGGAGAACTGGTCCGTGGACGCAGTGCTGATGAACACTTTATGGAATTCTTCGATGTGAAGGTTCTTGAAGGTGACAGCCGGCTGATTCTGCGCGATGGCGAGATTGCCATCACAAAGGCCTGTGCGGACAGGCTGTTCGGAGGCGATGCAATAGGCAGGGAACTGCGCATCGCACCTGAGATAGGAACTTTTCTTATGGAACCTACTGAGCTGACTGTCAAGGCGGTTATAGAGAATCCGCGTCAGCCTTCCACATTCAGGTACGATTTTCTTCACCCGCATTACAAAATCGAGCAAGATGACTACTATCACTCTACTATTTCATTTGTCAAGGTATCACCCGATAATATCGGGACACTCGCCGCTGAAATTGAGAAGGACAGCTATGACATACCGCACGACTTGGGAATTTCGGAATATGTAGAGAACAGCTACAGTCTTGTGCCGATTAAGGATGTCAGAGCCGGAGGGTATCTGGATACGGTAATTGTACGCAGCCGTTATGTCCTGATTTTCATGCTGCTGAGTGTGATAATGATAATCATTGCCTTGGTCAATTTCTACACCATGCTGGCCACACGCATCGGCATCAGGGGACGTGAGATTTCGCTACGCATTGCGAATGGGGCAAAACCATACCAGGTCATATCGATGTTTGGTGCGGAAATACTGCTTACGCTGTTGGCCGCGCTTGCTGTCGGAGCAGTTGCATGCGGCCTGGGATTGCCGTATTTCATGAAAATTTGTCTGATAGAAAGGTCCAAAGGCTTCTTCATCCTGTCATATCTGCTGTATTCGGCAATAGTGGGCGCGGTGGCACTTGTCATAGCATCGGTCATAGTGGCAGTCGTCGGGAAAAGGCGTCTGAACAGGAGTCTGGGAAAAGGCGGGGTGACTCCATCTGCAGTCGGGTACAGACTGAGCATTGGGTTTCAGCTGGCAGTGAGCCTCTGCACCATATTATGTTCGGTAATAATAACATCGCAAGTCAGGTATCTGAACTGTTCTGAAGGAATGGGTTTCCGCAAGAAGAATATGGGTTATGTCTATCAGCTCGGAATGGATGACAGCGAGATTGAGTCGGCTCTGGCGATATTCAGGTCCCTGCCCGAAATTGATGGTGTGGTATATGGTTTCAGGGCACCCACTTCGGACCTCAATTCGTCACATTCACTCATCTCAAAATTCAGTACGGAGGATGAGGAACATGATTACGATAATATCAGTGTTGTCATGGTTCCTGCCAATGGGGAGTACCTGGAGATTCTCGGTGTTCAGCCGGTGGCAGGAACTCTTTTCACAGAGTCATCGGCCGCAACAGACCGGACATCCGATGTCGTAATCAACGAAGCTGCGGCACAGACATTGGGCTTCACTCCCGAAGAGGCTGTGGGGAAGACCATTTACCATTACAATAACCCATGCCATATAATCGGAGTAGTGACTGACTTGTGCTATCTGGAACCGACTGTCGGTATTTCCCCTCTGATGTTCAAGTATTCAGCCACTGGAAACAGGAATGGTATGAATGCTGACTCATGGTTCATATTCAGATACAGGGACGGGCTGGAGTGGACTGATGTTGCGGCAAAGGCCAATGCCGTCATTGAAGACATCAATCCGAATGCGCATCACCACTCAGGTAATGTTCAGGAGGAGTACAGGAAGTACATCACTTCCGAGATTGCATTGGGCAAGTTCCTGACAATAGTGACGCTTGTCTGCATTGTGATTGCGGTCTTCGGCGTATTCAGCATTGTGTCGCTTGCCTGCGAGCGCCGCCGCAAGGAGATTGCGGTGCGCAAGATCAGCGGAGCAAGGGCGCGTGACATTATGGGAATGTTCCTCAAGGAGTATTTGGGCATACTGGTGTCGGCATCGGTCATCGCATTTCCAGCAGGCTACCTGATAATGCACCGCTGGCTCAGCGTCTATGTAAAGCAGGTTCCGGTAACGGTATGGATGTTCCTTGGCATATTTGCCGGCATGGCATTCCTTATGACCGTGACCATACTGCACCGCATCAGGGTCGCATCGCGTCAGAATCCGGCCATGGTTGTCAGGAGCGAATAATTGCAATTTATCAACGAATAACTCAAAAACCATACAACTATGATCGAAGTAAGCAATCTGAAGAAAATCTTCCGCACGGAGGAAGTCGAGACCTGGGCACTCAGTGACGTGTCCTTCACAGTGGCCGACGGCGAGTTCGTGGCAATAATGGGGCCTTCGGGCTGCGGAAAATCTACGCTGCTCAGCATCCTGGGCCTGCTGGACAACCCCACCGAGGGCAGCTACAAGCTGCAGGACCGCGAGGTTGCCACACTGAACGAGGACCAGCGCACTGACCTCAGGAAGGGGACCATAGGGTTCGTGTTCCAGAGCTTCAACCTGATTGACGAGCTGAACGTGTTCGAGAACATAGAACTGCCGCTGCTCTATATGGGCGTACCAGAGAAGGAGCGCCGCCGCCGTGTGCAGGAGGTAATGGACCGCATG
>JAZUEH010000022.1:0-16995 GCA_045640065.1 Bacteroidaceae bacterium | reverse complement strand
TCTACAGAACGCATCCACTCCCTATCCTGCAGGAAAAAACGCGCTATTTCGCCATTCACCACCTACGATAGGGACGGAATCGGGGCCACAGAACGCTTCCACTCCCTATCCTGCATGAAGAAATGCGCTATTCCGCCATTCGGCCCCTACGATAGGGACGGAATCGGGGCCACAGAACGCGTCCACTCCCTATCCTGCATGAAGATATGCGCTATTCCGCCATTCGCACCCTATGATAGGGACAGAATCGGGCCTACAGAACGCTTCCACTCCCTATCGTCTACAAAAACAGTGGGGATTGATTGGATGGTCGAATTTCCTGCAAGTTTGTCATGCTGTTGCCCTTCCATCATGCAAAACCTGCACTCAAAAGCACGACCTGATATCAGCAACCCACATCAACTTTCGACCGAGCCCGTACTGCAGCACAAAAAAAGGTCACCGGTTTTGAGCCAGTGACCTTTATTTCAAATTCCGATGCGAACTTTTAGAATTCGGCTGTTCGCGGAGTTAGAATTCAGTTGTTCGCGGAGTTAGAATTCGGCTGTTCTTGGAGTTCTCGGGAACGGGATGACATCCCTGATGTTCTGCATTCCGGTAACGAACAGCATAAGACGCTCGAATCCAAGACCGAAACCGGCGTGAGGACATGAGCCGAAACGGCGTGTGTCAAGATACCACCACATGTCCTTCATAGGAATGCCGCGGCTCTCGATTTCACCCATAAGCTTGTCGTAGTTCTCCTCGCGGACAGAACCGCCGATGATTTCGCCAATCTGTGGGAAAAGGACATCGGTACCCTGGACGGTCTCCTCCTGCTGACGGCCCATGCACATTGGCTTCTCAGCATCGATCTTCATATAGAAGGCCTTGATTGACTTCGGGTAGTTGGTCATGATGACCGGCTTCTTGAAGTACTCTTCAACAAGGTAACGCTCGTGTTCGCTTGCAAGGTCATCGCCCCAGTTGCATGGGAACTCGAACTTGCGGCCTTTAGCTATGGCTTCCTGCAGGATCTCGATGCCCTTGCTGTACGGCAGACGCACGAATTCAGTATCGGCAACGCTCTTGAGACGCTCGATGAGGCCCTTGTCAACCATATTGTTCAGGAATTCAAGGTCATCCTGGCAATGCTCAAGTGCCCAGTTGATGCAGAACTTCAGGAAATCCTCTTCCAGATCCATGAGCTCCACCATATCCATGAATGCCACCTCGGGCTCAATCATCCAGAACTCGGCCAGATGACGCGGAGTGTTCGAGTTCTCTGCACGGAATGTAGGTCCGAAGGTATAGATGGCACCAAGTGCGGTAGCACCCAGTTCGCCTTCAAGCTGTCCGGATACAGTCAGGCTTGCCGGTTTTCCGAAGAAGTCCTGATCGTAATCGACCTGACCGGCCTTTGCAATGCGGTTCAGATCCAATGTGGTGACCTGGAACATCTGTCCTGCACCCTCACAGTCCGATGCTGTAATAAGAGGTGTATGGAAATAGAAGAAACCGTGATCGTGGAAATACTGATGTATTGCAAAAGCCATGTTGTGGCGGATGCGCATGACGGCACCGAACGTATTGGTGCGCAGACGCATGTGGGCATGCTGGCGCATGTATTCGAAGCTCTGTCCCTTCTTCTGCATGGGATAGTCGTCAGCGCATGTGCCCAGCACCTGGATTTCAGTTGCCTGGATTTCAACGCTCTGACCGGCTCCGATGCTCTCGACCATGGTACCGGTCACGCTGAGGCATGCTCCGGTGGTAATCTGCTTGATAAGCTCCTCGCTGAACTTTTCAAGATCGGCAACAATCTGCACGTTCTTGATGGTCGAACCGTCATTGAGTGCTATGAAACTGACTGCCTTGCTGCCACGACGGGTGCGTACCCAACCCTTCACCAGTACCTGCTGACCGTAATCCGTACGTTTCAGAAGGTCAGCTATTCTTGTTCTTTTAATCTCCATATTCGTTGTATTATCTGTTTCCTGTTCATTCGTATGCTCCCATGCGCAGCATGTTGACTTCCTTCTCGGTGAGGAAACGCCAGTCACCGCGACGCAGACGCTTCTTGGTCAGTCCTGCAAACTGGACGCGGTCCAGTTTCGAAACGTGATAACCAAGTGCATCGAACATGCGGCGGACAACGCGGTTGCGGCCAGAATGGATTTCAATGCCCACCTGGGTCTTGTCATCGTTCACGTAGCTCACCTCATCGGCACGTACAATATCGTTCTCCTCTTCACCTATGCACACGCCGTCAAGCAGTTTCTGCATATCCTGCTCGCTGACATTGCGGTCCAGACGAACGTGGTATATCTTCTTCTTGAGGAACTTCGGGTGAGTCAAGCGGGTAGCCATCTCACCGTCATTGGTAAGAAGCAGCACACCGGTCGTGTTGCGGTCCAGACGCCCTACCGGATAAACGCGTTCCTTGCAGGCGCCCTTGATGTAATCCATCACGGTCTTGCGCTCCTGAGGATCGTCAACCGTTGTGACACAGTCCTTAGGCTTGTTGAGAAGGATGTATATCTTGCGCTCTATGCTGACAAGCTGATCGTGGAAAAGCACATTGTCACCTCTCTTAACCTTAGTTCCAAGTTCGGTTACGGTTACGCCATTCACCTTGACCACTCCGGCCTTGATGAAATCATCGGCCTCACGGCGTGAGCATACTCCGGCATTTGCCAGATACTTGTTCAGGCGGATTTCCTCATCGGGGTTATGAATGACATCGGTAAAGGAAATACGCTTGCGGCTGTCCTGCTTGCGGACCGGTTTGCGGGGACCGCCCGGACGCGACTGATAACCGCCCTCACGTGACTGGTAACCGCCCTGACGGCCGTAACCACCCTCACGCGGCTGGTAGCCGCCTTCACGACGATAACCGCCTTCGCGCGGCTGATAGTTGCCTTCACGCGGCTGATAGCCGCCTTCACGATTGTAATTATCCTGATCCTGGACACGCTCCCTGTAGAAACGCGGCTGGCTTTCCTGATTGTCCTGGCTGTAACGCGGTGAACGGCTGTAGCCATTATCACGCTGCTGGTAGCCGCCCTGGCGCTGGTATCCATTCTGACGCTGATATCCGCCCTGACGCTGGTATCCGTTCTGACGCTGATAACCGCCTTCACGCTGCTGATAACCGCCCTCGCGAGGCTGATAACCGCCCTCGCGGTCCTCAGTCCTGCGCTGGGGACGCTCGACTCTTGAATACTGCGGACGGCCAGTTCCTTCCTGTCTTACAAAACGGGGGCGTCCTTCACGACGGTTTCCGTTCTGTCCTGATTCACTGCGGCGTTCACGGCCATAGCCACCGTCTTCGCCATCGAAGAAAAATTCATTACCTCTTTCTGTTTCCATAATAACATACCGGCCTCACGGCCTTCTTTTAGTGTTGATAGATTTTATATGTCTGTTAAGTTTCAGATTCCTGTGTAGTTTCCCGGTGCAATTGCCCTGAGTTCAGCCTTTACGGAATCGCTCACATTCAGGGTATCAATGAATCCCATTATCGATTCACGTGTTATTGCACTGTTCGTGCGGGTAAGTGCCTTGAGGGCCTCGTAAGGGTGCGGATAGCCTTCGCGGCGAAGGACGGTCTGGATGGCCTCGGCCACAACGCTCCAGCAGCCGTCCAGATCCTGTGCGATTCTGGCCTCGTTGATGAGCAGCTTGCCCAGCCCCTTCATTGAACTTGCAATGGCTATCATCTCATGACCGAACGGAACGCCCACGTTGCGGATAACCGTAGAGTCGGTCAGATCACGCTGAAGACGTGAAATGGGGAGCTTGCGTGAAAGCTGCTCCAGAATGGCGTTCGCCATGCCCAGATTACCTTCGGCATTCTCGAAGTCAATTGGATTGACCTTATGGGGCATTGCGCTTGAACCCACCTCACCGGCCTTGATCTGCTGCTTGAAGTACTCCATCGAGATGTACTGCCAGAAGTCACGGTTCATGTCAATCTGAATGGTGTTCATACGCTTCATGGCGTCAAACAGGGCGGCCAGATTGTCATAGTTCGATATCTGAGTGGTGTATTCCTCACGTTCCAGGCCCAGCTTTTCAGAAAGGAACTTCTCGGCAAATCCCTTCCAGTCAATGTCAGGGAATGCCACATGGTGCGCATTGAAATTTCCGGTTGCTCCTCCGAACTTTGCGCTCATGGGAACGGCCTTGAGCTGACGCAGCTGCTGGCGCAGACGGTATGCGAACACCTCGATCTCCTTGCCCAGACGGGTCGGCGATGCAGGCTGTCCGTGGGTGCGGGCAAGCATGGGAACATCCTTCCAGCGCTGTGCATATTCCTCCAGCTTTGCAATGAGACTCTCAATAGCCGGATAATATTCGTTTTCAAGTGCCTCCTTGATTGAAAGGGGGACCGATGTATTGTTGATGTCCTGCGATGTCAGTCCGAAATGGATGAATTCCTTATAAGGCACCAGTTCGGGAACAAGGTCGAACTTTTCCTTGATGAAGTACTCTACGGCCTTGACATCGTGATTGGTCACTTTTTCTATTTCCTTGATGTGAAGGGCATCGGATTCCTGGAAGTCCATCCACACCTTCTGAAGCTGCTCCAGAACGGCCGGAGTTATTGCCTTGAGCTGTGGCAGTCCCGACTCGCAGAGAGCTGTAAAATACTGGATTTCAACCCTTACACGATATCTGATAAGGGCAAATTCTGAAAAATAAGATGCAAGATTCTGAGTCTTGCTGCGGTAGCGGCCGTCAATTGGAGACACCGCCGTAAGTTCATTGAGTGTCACTGGTTAAAGATAGTTTGTATGGTTACGTGCATGCTTCTCAGCATGACTCCGCAAAGATAGTGTTTTTTTCACACTCCATCGGTCTGGGAGCACCTTTATTATTTTAAAATGGTTCAGGATGGTGGATACAGTCGGGCCGGGTAATCGCTCCAAATTATTGTCAATGTCAGTCTATGGGGCATTCCCCTTTCCTGACTTCGTTGCCGTCCTTGTCATAACAGGTAATGCCGACCGGAGTGGAGTTGAGGGCGTTCTTGATTTCCTTGCTTGGAGAAAGAATGAGCTTGCGGCGGAAGATGTCAGCTGCGGTCACATCTTCGACATCAGACTGTGCCTTGGAGCGCACCTCGGCCCTGATGTTTCCAAGACCGGGAATTTCAACTATATGACCTTCCAGCACCCATGATGTGATGATGTCGCCGAGCGCCTCCCATGATGCGCGCATCACTCCCTGGGGAATACCAGAGCTGTCGCTGGCATACTGAATGATCTTATCGGCATTTACAACATTGTAGTGATTGATTTTCATCACATACATATACTCGCCTTTGTGCTTGCCTACTTTAATTCTTGTCTGTTTCGAGTCTGCTTTAAGTGCCATATTTGTCTCATGAAAAAATGTAACTACAAAAATAAATAATTGTAACTACATTATTCCAACTTTGTAGTTACAAATTCTTCATTCCACACCGGCATCACCCAAACAAAACCAGACACGAACCGAAACATTCAAATGCCGGCAAGTCATTGTCCTGAACTATTTTTGGCTATCTTTGCAGACTACATTGGTTTTTCTGAAACCAGAAATGGTTTTCATGGAACTGGAATACAACAAACTGATAAAGATATGACTGAAACAATCAAGAAGAAAATCAGCGAAAGCAAGAGCGCACGCTGGACCGCGCTTATCATTGTGTCCTTCACCATGATGTGGGGCTACTTCCTTACCGATGCCCTCTCACCACTCATGACCATGCTGGAGCAGGACCCCAACGCGGGCTGGTCCAGTTCTGAATTCGGACTGTTCAATTCGGCTTACAGCTGGTTCAACGTCTATCTGTTCCTGCTGGTATTCGGCGGCATAGTCCTTGACAAGAAGGGCGTGCGCTTTACCGGTATCGTGACATGCATCCTCATGCTGGCCGGAGCACTCATCAAGTACTACGCAGTCCAGTACATTGCACCCGATGCAGGCACCGTATTCGGCATCCGCACCCAGGTATTCGTAGCCTGTCTTGGTTACGCCGTCTTTGCCGTAGGTACCGAAAACTGCTGCACCACCATATCCAAAGTCATTGCCAAGTGGTTCCAGGGTAAGGAGCTTGCAATGGCCATGGGCATCCAGGTGGCAGTATCACGTCTCGGTACAGCATCGGCCCTGATTTTCTGCCCGATGATTGCGAACCGCTTCTCGGTTTCCGCACCTCTGCTGCTGTCAGCAATCCTTCTGGCAATAGGCCTTATCGCCTACCTGGTATTCTGTGTCATGGACAGGAAGTACGATGCCGAAGTCGCCCTGGAACAGCCATCGGACGATGACACCTTCAAGATCAAGGACCTGAAGCTCATAATCACCAACCGCGGATTCTGGCTCATTGCCCTGCTCTGCCTCATGTTCTACAGTGCCGTGTTCCCGTTCATGAAGTACGCCACATCGCTCATGGAGAACAAGTACGGAGTCAGCTCCAATCTGGCCGGACTCATTCCCAGCCTCATTCCTTTCGGCAACCTTATCATGACACCGTTCTTCGGCGGTATCTATGACAGGAAGGGCAAGGGCGCCACAATCATGATCATCGGTTCCATACTGCTCATTCTGGTACATGTGCTGTTCGCTCTGCCTCTGCTCAACTACTGGTGGTTCGCAGCATTCATCATGATAATTCTCGGTGTGGCATTCTCGCTGGTTCCGTCGGCAATGTGGCCGAGCGTTCCCAAGATCATCCCGCAGAAGCTTCTGGGATCGGCCTACGCCCTGATATTCTGGGTACAGAACATCGGCCTTGGACTTGTCCCGCTGCTCATAGGCAAGATTCTTGACAACTACTGCAAGGTGGGCACACGTCTGGTTGACGGTGCAGAAGTCACCCAGTACAACTACACGCTTCCAATGTGCGTTTTCGCACTGTTCGGCATAGCAGCCCTGCTGCTGGCCATGCGTCTGAAGGCCGTTGACAAGAAGGAAGGTTACGGTCTGGAAGAGCCAAACATCAAGTGAATTGATCAAGGCCGCATTCTTTGATATTGACGGAACGCTGGTGAGTCTCGAGACCCACCGCATTCCACAGTCAGCCCATCGGGCGCTCGAACTGCTCAGGCAGAAGGGCGTCCGGCTGTTCATTTGCAGCGGGCGGCCGTACTGCGCCATAGACAACCTTGAAGGCGAGAAGTTCGACGGTTTCATAACGGTAAACGGCGGAATCTGTTCCATTGACGGGAAAACCATTCTGAAACACCCCATTCCACAGTCCGATATGGACAGCTGGAACTCCTTCCTCAAAAACAGTTCCACCGACTGCTTCTTCATTACCGAGGACCGCGTCTATATGAACCGCCGGTCCAAGGCGGCCGAAAGTTTCATAGACCTGCTGCATTTCATAACCCCGCAGGTAGCCGGTCTGGACGAACTTTCCGGCACGCCCATTTACCAGATGGTGGGACTGTTCACGGAAGAATACGACAGCGAAATCATTCAGGCGCTCCCGGGATGCCGAATGACCCGCTGGCATCCCACATTCTCAGACATCATACCGGCCGACAGCGACAAGAGCCATGGAATGCGTGCCATCCTTGATAACCTTGGAATGAAGGCCGATGAATGCATAGCCTTCGGTGACGGCACCAACGACCTTGGCATGCTCCGTTATGCCGGAACCAGTGTGGCAATGGGCGGATGCTGCAGGGAGGTGGCACAGGCATCGGACTACATTACCGGCAGCCCCGACGAGGACGGCATACTGAACGCCCTGAAACATTATTCAATCATCTGACAACTTATTACAGGAGATATATGGAGACCACTTTTGAGCGCATGAAACGGGTTGCAGTTGAAGCCACCCCAAAGGCATTCAAGACCATTCTGTGGATTTTCAGGATAACCGCGACCGTATCGTTCATAATGTTCGTGCTTCGCGTCCTTGGCATACTGAACTGGATTTCAGTCGCAGTGAGCCCGGTCTTTCTCATTTTCGGTCTGCCGGGTGAAGCTTCGCTTGCCTACGTGAGCGGGTATTTCATCAACGTATATTCATGTGTGGCGGTAGTATCCACACTGGAGCTTACCGTCCGCGAGATGACCATCCTGGGTACCATGACCCTGGCCGCCCATGCCATGGTCCTGGAATGCGCCGTACAACACAAGACAGGCACATCCAGCATGTACTGCTTCATACTGCGCACACTGGCATCGCTAGCCCTGGGAATTATCCTCAACCTGATTCTCCCGGGCAGACCGCACTACGTGGCCAATCTCACACCTCTGTCTGAAGTGCCGTTTTTCCAGCTGCAGCCCGACATCTGGGGACTGTTCCTTGCCTGGCTGATCAGCCTTCTCAAGCTGGGAGCCTGGATGGTATGCATAATCTGGGGACTGAACATCATACAGCGCTGGCTCTACGAGTTCGGGATAATGGAGAAGATTTCCAGATTCTTCAGACCGCTGCTTGCAGTTTTCGGACTTCCCGCCAGCACATCGTTTCTGTGGATAGTAGCCAATCTGGTAGGACTGTCATACGGTTCGGCCGCCATAATGGATGAAATGGAGCGCAACACCATAAGCCAGCGCGACATCGACCTGCTGAACACACACATAGGAATCTCGCACAGCAACCTTGAGGACCTGACCCTGCTGGCCACCTGCGGAGGCATCTGGTACGTCATTCTCCTGTCCCGATGGGCCATGGTGACAGTCCTGGTATGGGCCAGGAGACTGTACATGCGTCTGGCCTCACGCTGACCCCGGAACAGCAGGATTCGCAGGAATATGCGGATTCTTTTCATGTCCTTCTTTGATTTCCAATTGTTTTTCCTAAATTAGCGGCTCGGAAAAATCAATTACAAACCAATAGAATATGTTTAAAGGACAACCAAAAGGCCTGTTTGCACTGGCACTTGCCAACACAGGCGAACGTTTCGGCTACTACACAATGCTGGCCATCTTCACGCTTTACATGAGGGCCAAGTTCGGATGGAGCGAGGACCAGGCCGGACACGTTTATGCATTATTCCTTGCCGGAGTTTATTTCATGCCGCTTCTGGGCGGTATCCTTGCCGACAGGATAGGTTACGGAAAGTGCGTGACTCTTGGCGCATGCATCATGATTCTGGGATATCTTGGACTTGCTGTTCCAATGGCTACCCAGGCAATTGACAAGGTCACATTGTTTACCGGTCTCATTTTCATTGCCGTAGGAACCGGCCTGTTCAAGGGAAACCTGCAGGTCCTGGTGGGCAATCTGTATGACGATCCCAAATATGCTGACAAACGTGACTCGGCATTCAGCCTGTTCTACATGGCAATCAACATTGGCGCCATGTTCGCACCGGCCATGGCCAAGGCCCTGTACGAGCCCCATATCGCCCAGGCTGGCTTCCACTTTGCACCAATCGACAACGCCACAGCAGCATTCGGCGCCCAGGCACCCGCATACCTCCAGTCTCTGGCCGAAGGTTACCGTCTGTGCTTCTACGTTGCATGCGCATCACTGATACTGTCACTCCTTATCTATTTCTTCTGCCGCCCCTGGTTCAAGCACGCCGATGTCAATGCCAAGCAGGCAGCAAAGACCGATGCCAACTATGTGGAGCTCACTCCCAAGCAGACCAAGGACCGCATCGTGGCACTGGTACTGGTGTTCGCAGTAGTCATCTTCTTCTGGATGGCATTCCATCAGAACGGCTCGGCTCTGACCTTCTTCGCCGACAAGTACACACAGCTTGAAGGCATCCAGGGCACCACACGTATCTGGTTCAACATCTGGTCACTGGCATTCATTGCAGTATCAATCTACACACTGTTCGCCATTTTCCAGAGCGAGACAAAGAAGGCAAGAATCATTGCAGGCATAGCAACACTCGCCCTCTGGGCCGGAGCCATTGCATTCTACCTGTCAATGCCCCAGTCATTCAACGCAGCCACATCGGACTTCCAGCAGTTCAACCCGTTCTTCGTGGTTGCCCTGACTCCGGTTTCAGTAGCCGTATTCGGAGCACTCGGCAAGAAGGGCAAGGAGCCGTCAGCCCCAATGAAGATAGGTCTTGGCATGATGCTGGCAGCTGTAGGCTTTGCCGTTATCACAGTTGCATCGACTGACCTCATCTCACCTAAGGACCTTGGCGATTCAGCCCAGAGCGTACTGAACCCCCACTGGCTCATAGGCACCTACTTCACCCTGACAGTAGCCGAGCTGCTGCTCAGCCCAATGGGCATAAGCTTTGTAAGTAAGGTGGCTCCTCCCAAGTACAAGGGTCTCATGATGGGCGGATGGTTCGCAGCCACCGCAATTGGCAACTACCTGAGCCGCATCCCGTCGGCCCTGTGGAAGAAGATTCCTCTCATGGCCAACTGGGCTATACTGATAGCACTGTGCGTCATTGCCGGTCTCATCATGTTCATTCTCAGGAAGAAGCTTGAAGCCGCTACTGAAAGCTAAACCGAATGTAAGCTTAAACATACTGGACATCATGGCAAATTCAAAAAGAAACTGGCCCGCAATCATCTGCATAATCCTGCTGGTGTTCTGCGTAGTATTTCTGGTAACAAGACTAATTGTCAACCACAACTACATTGACGTAATCCTGGTGCTGGCAATCGTTGCTCTCTCCAAACTGACCGACAGATTCATCAGAATCAACGACAAGGACGAAGAGCCCGATAAGACGGAATAAGGCACAAAGCAACAAGCACCAATAAAACCGGCACAAAAAACGACAGGGCGACTCATTAGGAATCGCCCTGTCGTTTTTGTAACTGTGCCCTAAGCCATTCCAGCTACCGCCTGGTAACATGAATAATTTTCACCCATTAACTACGTTCGTGCTGGACAGACACAAAAAAAAGAGAAGACCGTCAAGTCTTCTCTTTGTGGGCGTTGACGGATTCGAACCGCCGACCCTCTGCTTGTAAGGCAGATGCTCTGAACCAGCTGAGCTAAACGCCCTTGCTTCCTTAAAAGCGGTGCAAAGATAGGGAGTGTTTTGTTCACTACCAAAACTTTTCCGCACTTTTTTAGCGTGAAGTGTACTTTTAATAGCGTGCAAGCTCTGAGAGTGCGTGATGGTATTCCTGCTGCACCTTGAGATTCTCCTTGACGGCATCATAGTACATGCCAAGTTCCAGCAGATAGTCCAACACGGAGAGTTCGCCCGCCTCCAGGGCGCGGTCAAGTAACGCGCGGGTATCGGACTGCTCAAGGGACGCCCTGCTTTCCGATGCTATCCGGCCCAGGCTGTGTGCCCTGTTCCAGGCATTTGTGGCCTGGGTGATGAACTCCTGCCGCTGCCATTCGCCATCGGCCTTTGCCTGGTTTACCATTGCACGGCTTCTGCGGACATTCTGTGCATTGCTCCATAACGGAATCGACACCCCCACGGTAACACCACGATATTTCTCATCCCGGGCAAGCTCGGCCATATAGCCTACATCCAATTTCGGGGCCCAGCCCATTCTGTCAATGTCCAGCTGAAGCTCATTGCTCTTTACCCAGGATTCAGTATTCTGCATGATGGGGTTGTTGGCAACTGCATCATTGAGCCAGGAATCAAAGTCGGCGGAAGGTTCATCGCACTCAAAGACAGTACCGGTAAAATCGGCCGTGGAGTGGCCGGACATGGTGCGGAGAGACTCAATGAGAGCCATACGCTCTGTAACGGCCATGGATGTGGCTGTGCGTGCCGATGACAGTTGCAGTCTGACCTTTCCCATATCCATGGCAGTAGCCTCACCGGCCTTCAGACTTTGCTCAGTCTTGTCGAGCAGCACTTCCATGGCAGACTGATAACTGTTCAGCGTTTCAATGAGATTATTGTAGTAGACGATGTCTGAAAGCAGGATCCTGGCATTGCAGATGACATCTGCCAGCTCGGCCTGATAACGCAAGGAGGACTGCCGGTCAAGAGACGCTGTCAGATTTCCTTTTTTGCCGGAAAGTGTTGCCAGATCAAATGACTGGGAAATGCTGAAGTCATTGCGGTTACCTATATTGCCGTTTCCCCAAAGCACACCGACTTCGACCTCCGGTGCTTCCAAGGTGCGTATCAGGGCATTCTCGGCCTGATCGGCTCTTGTGGCCTCCGATGCTGCCTTAAGCCGTGGACTGTCTTTGACTATCATTTCCAGTATATTGCCCATACTCTCTTGAGCCGGAGCCGCCATATATACTGCAAGGAACACAGTCAGGATTATATATCTTTTCATTTCTTTCTATGGGTAATAATGTACATGACAGGTATGACAAAGCCATTCAGCAAGGTCGATGACACCAGACCTCCCAGGATGACCTTGGCCATTGGGCTTTGTATCTCGTTTCCCGGCAAATCGCCGCCAAGGGCCAGCGGCAGCAATGCCAATGCCGATGTGATGGCTGTCATGAGTATTGGATTCAGACGGTCAAGCGAACCCTGCAAAACGGCCGCCTCAAGCCCCATGCCGTTTGAAACCAGAGAATTATACCGGTCTATCAGCAGCATGCCGTTTCGTGTGGCTATTCCGAAAAGCGATATGAAGCCTATTATTGAAGGTATGCTCATGACTCCGCCATCCAGATAAACCGCTATCACGCCACCTATCAGAGCCAGCGGCAGATTGAGCAGCACGGTAAGCGACTGCACACCATTGCGGAACTCTCCCAACAGAAGCAGGAATATCAGGATAACCGAGAAAATGGAAACCAGACCGATTGTGCGCGAGGCTCTCTCCTCGCTCTCGAACTGCCCGCCATACTCGATATGATAGTCCTCGGGCAGGCTGACACTTTCACCGATGGCCTTCCGTATGTTCGCCACAGCCTTACCAAGTTCACCGTCTGTCACGTTACATGATATGACAAGCTTGCGCGCCACATTCTCGCGGTTTACCGTATTCGGTCCTGATGACGAGCGTATATCGGCAATCTGCGACAACGGGATATGCCTTCCGTCAGCCGCATCGATTGCAATGTCCTGCAACTGCTCCATCGCATTGCGTTCACTGTCATCGACCTTCAGTGTAAGGTCAAAGTTCCTGTAGCCCTCATATACCTGCGACATCACGCGTCCTTCCAGCAGGACCGCAACGGCTTCACGGAACTCCGGTACGGTTATGCCGTACATTGCCAGCATGTCACGGCGAGGCACAATCTCTATCTCAGGCCTCTCGACCTGCTGCTCAAGATTGATGTCGGTAATGCCTGGAACATTGGCGATTGCCTGCTTGATCTCACCACCCAGCGCATACATACGGTTCAGGTCTGTTCCGAACAGCTTTATGGCGATATTGGAACGCGTACCGGACAGCATTGCATCTATACGGTGCGCAATGGGACCTCCTATCTCAAGATTGATTCCAGGAATCACAGACATGCGTTCGCGTATATCAGCGGCAAGTTCGGCACGGCTACGGCCCTGGTCAAGGACATAAGGGCACTCGAACTCGGAAGTACACACTCCGAAGCTGTGTTCATCCAGTTCAGCACGGCCGGTCTTACGCCCTACAGTACGTATCTCCGGTACATCCAGCAGAATCCGCTCAGCCTGTCTGCCCAACGCATCGGACTCCTCTATTGAGATTCCGGGTAGCGAACTCATCGATATGGTGAACGAGCCTTCGTTGAATGCCGGAAGGAAACTGCGTCCGAAACCGAAGAAAAGGACAACAGCCAGCACAAGCATGATTCCGGTTCCTGCAAGCACAAGCCACTTCTTGCGCAATGCACCGCCCAAGGCCTTCCCATACACGTTTTTCAGTCTTTGGACAAGCCAGGTCTCGTGATTGACGGGATGGCTGTCCCTATCAAGAATATACGAGCAGAGCACCGGTGTCAGCGTAAGAGCCACAAGGGTTGACGCGAACAGCGATACTATGAATGTTATTCCAAGCGGCTTAAGCATCCTGCCCTCCATACCGGAAAGGAAGAACAGCGGCAGGAAACAGACCACAATGATAAGGGTGGAGTTGAGCATAGGCATACGCACCTCACGCGATGCCTCATATACGGTCTTCACGACACCCTGCCGCTCAGGCTCCGGCAGCTGGCGGTTCTGACGCAGACGGCGGAAAACGTTCTCGACATCCACAATGGAATCATCGACCAGCGAACCTATGGCTATGGCCAGGCCACCCAGACTCATTGTGTTGATGGAGAAGCCCATCAGCTTCATGCAGAGCATTGCCATAAGGATGGAAACCGGTATTGAAACCAGCGAAATAACGGTGGTACGCCAGTTCATCAGGAATATGAACAGCACTATCACCACGAAAATGCCGCCCTCAATCAAAGACTTCCCGACATTGCTCACAGAGCCTTCTATGAACGATGCCTGACGGAAAATATCGGTGTTGATGCGGACATCGGCCGGCATGTCCTGACGCATCTCCTCGAGCGAGCTCTCGATCTTTTCCGTAAGACTTATGGTACTGACATCGGGCTGCTTGGTTATTGTCATGATAACCGCAGGCTTGCAGTCGTTCGATGCTATGCCCAGAACCGGAGTCTTTGGTCCTATTCTTACGGTTGCTATGTCGGCAAGCGTCACAGGCTTTCCGTCATCGGACAGTCTGACAAAAGAACGTCCTATGGCACCGATATCCGAGGTTGCCACCACTCCGCGTATCAGATACTCGTTACCGTGCTGATACAGCGTGCCTCCGCTCGCATTGGAGTTCATGTTCTCCATTGCCGCAAGCACGTCATCGAGAGTAACATCCTTCTCCCTCATACGGCGGGTATCAAGCAGTACCTGATATTCCTTGACCTCACCGCCTATGACCGACACCTGAGCCACTCCGCCTATGGACAGCAGTCTGGGACTGATGGTCCAGTCCGCCATGGTTCTAAGATCCTGAAGCGATGTGCTGTCGGCCGTGAGTCCTATTATGAGCAGTTCGCCCAGAATGGATGACTGCGGACCGAGCACAGGCTGTCCGACCCCATCCGGAAGGTCCAGCATTGCCAGACGCTCACTCACGGTCTGACGTGCACGATATATGTCGGTTCCCCAGTCAAACTCCACATACACAATGGAGAACCCTGTCGATGAGGCACTACGCACCCGACGCACTGATGCAGCCCCGTTCACAGCTGTCTCGACCGGAAAAGTCACAAGACGCTCCACCTCCTCAGGCGCCATACCCTCAGACTCGGTCATCACCACTACAGTGGGAGCATTCAGGTCGGGAAAGACATCGACCTCCATTGTGCCGGTGGTGTACAGTCCTCCAATGATGAGAAGAACCGCCAGTATCAGTACCAGTACCCTGTTTGACAGGGCAAAGCGTATTATTCTGTCAAGCATGGCTGTAATCAGTGATTGTGACTGTGTCCGTGAGGTATAGCCTGGAATGAAGCCAGTTTTATGTGCATGGCCCCTTTCAGGACAATATCATCACCCTCGTCCAGTCCGCCCAGTATCTCATATCTGACACCGTCCGAACCGCCCAGAACAACCTCACGCTTTTCAAAGCAGTCCTCATCAAGACGCACGAACACGCTTGTTATGCCCTGTTCTTCAATGACTGCTTCTGACGGAACTGATATCACCGGCTCAGCGTTCCCGGAAAGCAGCCAGACATCGGTGTAGACTCCGCCCACAAGTCCGTCAGACTGGGGAACGGCAAATGATATTGTCAGATATCCGTCTGTGGCATTCTGCGAGCTGCCAAGCAGGTGTCCTCCCATATCGCTTACAGTAACGGCACTGCCTGCCGGTGTAAGGAAGCGGGCATCTTTGCAGGCTGATAAGGCTGATGCATATCCGGACGGCACATCAACCTGCAGTTCAAGCATACGCCCCGCACTGACAGTCACAACCGGCTGACCTGCTTCCACATATTTGCCGTTTCCGGCCAGCACCCGCTCAACCTTTCCGGAAAAACCGGAACGCACCTCTATGGGACCGTCACCACCTCCGGACAAAGCCTCAAGCTCCAGACGAGCATTCGTATAGGCCAGACGGCTCTCCTCATAGTGAAGGGCAGTTACAATGTTCTCTCTGACCAGAGCCGAGTCGCGCTCGTACTCGGCACGGGCGGCCTCAAATGCGGCACGGGCCTTTGCTATACGGTCGCCTCCAGCCACACCATCGGACCATATGGACGCAAGCATGGTACCACGGCTCACAGACATCCCTGCAGTCAGGCCTCCTGCTTTATATCTGACTATTCCCGATGCAGGTGCAACGAGTGTCACCTCATCATTCGATGCGGTGACAAGACGGCCGCCAGCCTTTATGCTTCTTGTGAAAGGGCCGGCCTTGACCTGACCGCATACAATACCGAACATTTCCTGACGGTGCTCGTCAAATACAATTTCGCCGGAGTGGTGAACCTCATGTTCCTCATATTCATCATGATCACCCTCATGGCTGTGTCCATTGTTTGATTTGCAGGCAGCAAATGACAGAGCTGCCAGCAACAATATCCATTCTTTACGCATAGTGGCCATAAAATTACCACTTTTTTCAGGAACAATATACCTGTGGACTGCAATATTGAATACAGGTTTTGCATGCTGACACCACTTTTCGATTGCAGTTACGGGTTACGGGTTACGCTTGGCCGGTCCCTCTGATATTGGCTGAATCAAGACAAAATGTAAAATATTTTCAAGAAAGCCCGTCCAGCTGTGACGAAAATTGCCGGACCCCGCTCAGAAACCCTTCCAGGGCCGTTTTTTGCCTTAAGTTAAGACCGGGCTCAGTGTTAAGTTAAGAACGAAGTCGGTCATAAGTTAAGACCGAGGTCGGTCATAAGTTAAGACCAAGGCCGGTCATAAGTTAAGACCGAAACCGGGCTTGGGTAATGCCTGAAATACGACCTAAAATGTAAAGTGTTTTCTATAAAATCATCAGGCACGGTGAGACAACCAGGCGTAACCGTAACCCGTAACTCACATTAAAATACTGTCTTGCCCTGAAAAAAGTTGAATGGATTAATACCTATCCCTGCTCTAGGTTGAGCACATTGTGTCTTATCCCTGGGTTCGGTTGAACGTCATTCCTTAACCCTGCCATAAGTTGAACGGGTTCTGTTTTTAGCTCCTCA